>NZ_JBARCR010001202.1:0-6236 GCF_049794275.1 Trebonia sp. | reverse complement strand
GGGAATTCCGGCGGCCAGCCCGGGGCGGCGAAGTCGTCGCCGCTGCCGACCGTGGCCCCGGTGGCGCCCACCGCGCCGCCGTCTCCTGCCGGGCAGGGGGCGCTGACCATGGCGCAGGCGAGCCAGGTGCTCGCGAACTACACGACCGCCAACAACACGGCGAACGCGCAGCGCAGCGACTCCGTCCTCGCCGCGATCGAGACCGGCAGCAGCTACGCGGTCGACGCCGGCCTGTACCGGCTGCAGCAGGCGGAGAACGCGGCGACGTACCCGGCCTTCGGGCCGCAGCGGGCGCAGTACTACATCCCGCGCGAGACCGCCTACCCGCGCTGGTTCGTCGTCCAGGTCGCCAACGCCGAGCTGGCCGCGCCCGCGAAGATCACCGGCACGGAGTACCTGCTGTTCACCCAGGCCGGGCCTGGCGCGCCGTGGAAGAACGCGGTCGAGCCGTACCTGCTCACGGGCACGACCCCCGCCGCGGTGTCGCTCGGCGCCGGCGGCCTGGCGGCCCCGGTGACCGCCGCGACGGCGCTGGCCGTCCCCGCCGGGCAGATCGCGCAGGTCACCGCCTCGTCGCTGGACGGCACAGGGCAGCTGCCGAACCCGGGGAACCTCGCGGACCTCATGGACCGCGCGTTCTGGCAGGGCAAGCTGCCCGCGTCGTCGGTCACCGACGCGCACTCCCCGTCCGGCCCGGTGTACGGGCTGCGCACCACCGACGGCGGCGCGCTGCTGTTCTACGCCGACGCCGCCGAGCTCACCCTCACCGCGCCCGCCGGGGACGCCATGCACCTGACCGTCCCCGGCTTCTACTCCCCCGGCCAGGCGCTGACCAGGGCCGGGATCGGCTACCAGGAGCAGTTCGCCACCTATGACCCGCCGTCGGGAGAGCCCGGGCTGCGGGTCGTCGCCGACTACTCCGGCATCACGTCGGGGTCCTAGGCTGAGCCCTCGCCGGCCGGGCCGACGAGCTTGAACGGCGCGCCGGTCGGATCGGTCGCGGCGGCCAGCCGGCCGTACGGGGTGTCGATGCCCGGCTGGACGACCGTGCCGCCCAGCTCGGTGACCCTGGCGAGCGCGGCGTCGGTGCCGGCCACCTGGATGTAAAGCTGCCACTGGTCGCCCGCGTCCGGCGGCAGGAAGCCGGCGCCGTCCATGATCCCGGCGATGGTCTCGCCGTCGCTGTCCTTGAGCACGCTGAGGCGGAACTCATCGGTGTCGCCCGCGACCTCAGGCTGCCAGCCGCAGACGTCGGTGTAGAACGCGACGGACTTCGCGTAGTCGCGGGTGATCAGCTCGAAGTACGACGGCGTTCCCACCGGGCCGAACGCGCTGATGCCAGGGAAGGACTTCGCCTGCCAGACGCCGATCCGCGCCCCGGTGTCGTCGGTGATGATGGCCTGGACGCCGAGGTCCGCGATGTCCATCGGCCCATCGCGCAGCGTGCCGCCGTGCGCGAGCGCCTTGTCGACGGTGCCCTTGGCGTCCGCGGACGACAGGTACACGCCCCAGCTGTCGGGCCCTTCGGTGCCCGGCATGCCGGGCACCTTCGGCATGCAGCCGGCCACCGGCGCGCCGCCGGCGAAGAACATGAAGTAGCCGCCGAACTCCTCGGCGGCGTCGCCCGCGGTCCAGCCGAACAGCCCCCCGTAAAACTCTCGTGCCCGTGCGGTGTCGGACGTCAGCAGGTCCATCCAGCACGGCGCGCCAATCGGTCGGGTCATGGTCGCTCCCCTCGTCAGTGACTCTTGTCAGTAAGACTCCCGCCGGCGGTGAAACTCATCGTCACGGGCGGCGGACCGCCGTCACCACGTCGCGGTGCTCGCGGATTGCCTGCTCGGGGGTGCTGCCGGGCTGAACGCGGAAGCCGCAGTACAGCGCGACGCCGAAGTCCGGCAGGAACTTCGCCGCGGTCGCCTGCCGCCGTCGCAGCCCCGGCTCGCCGTCCAGCGGCAGCACGATGCCGAGGAAGATCCTGGCGTCGCCTGTCCGCAGGCCGGTGAGCGGGCGGAAGAAGCTCTCGTCCTCGCTGCGCAGGTAGCGCGGGCCGGCCATGTGCAGCCAGTCGGTGGTGCGGCCGGAGTTCGCGACCGCGTAGTTCGCCATCCTGACCAGGACGCTCATGTCCCGCGCCTCGTACATCGGCCACTCGGGGAACGTGCCGTAGCACAGGTGGAAGCCGGTCAGGGCCTCCTCGGGGACCAGCCGCGGCAGCCGGTCCACGGCGTCGGTGTAACGGTCCCACGCGCCGTCGCCGCTCCACGGCAGCACACCCTCGATGTCGAGGGTCTCGTAGGCGATGTCCCACTGGATCGCCAGGTCTCCCGGCGGGACGGCGGCGGTGAGCCGGCCGATCTCCCTGGCCGCCAGGTCCGCGAAGCCCGGCGCCGCGACCGGGTAGTCGGCCGCGAAGTCGGCGTGCAGCCCGTTCAGCGCGCTGACCGGAAACGGCAGCCCGACCTGGAATCGCACGTCGTCAGGGATGACGCCCTCCGCGCGCAGCTTCCTGAAGACCTGGTAGGAGGCGATCGCGTCGTCCACGCGCGGCCAGGTGTCCCAGTGCACGGCCGTCGCTCCCGGCCTGACCCTGAAGACCGGCGCCTCGTACATGTGCCGCGGTCGCCCGGTCGGCGAGTCGGTCTCCTTGACCGTCTCGATGTCCGGGTTCGGGCGCACGAGGCGTTCCCGCTCGTACCCCACCCACGACGACCGCGGCCCCGTCTCGCCGTCCGGCAGGGCGAACACCAGGCCCGGGCCGGCGAAGTTCACCGCGGCGGCGCGCAGCGCGTCCTCGGTGGACGCGGCGGGGATGCTGCCCACCAGCAGCAGGTCACTTGTGACTCGCGGGGACATCGGTGTCTCCTCCCGATCCGGTTGCGGCTATAAACAAGATCATGACCACAACTGACGAACTGCGGGAGCTGCTTGGACCAGTCGGCATCTGGATGCCGCCGCCGGCCGCGATCGGGCTCGACCCCGGGGAGTTCGCGCGAACGGTAGAAGACGCGGGCTTCAGCTCGGTCTGGATCCCCGGCGTGAACGCGGCGGAGAACCTGGCGGCGCTCGAGCCGCTGCTGGCCGCCACCAGCCGGCTGGTCGTGGCCACCGGCATCGCGAGCGTCTGGACCTGGCCGCCCGCCGAGCTGGCCGCCGCGGCGGACCGGCTGACCGCCGACTACCCGGACCGCTTCGTGCTCGGGCTCGGTGTCAGCCACGCGCCGCTGGTCGAATCGACGGGGCAGGCCTACGTGCGGCCGCTAACGAAGATGCGGCAGTTCCTCGACGAGCTCCCCGCCATGGAGTCGACGACCGTGCTCGCCGCGCTCGGGCCGAAAATGCTCCAGCTGGCCAGGGACCGCACCCACGGGGCCCACCCGTACTTCACCCCGCCCGAGCACACCGTGTTCGCGCGGTCGGTCCTCGGGACCGACCGGCTGCTGGTCCCTGAGCTGGCGGTCGCGCTCGCGCCGGGCGCCGACGGCGCCGCGGCGGCCCGCGCGTACGCCAAGTTCTACCTGAAGCTGCCGAACTACACGTCCAACCTGCGCACGCTCGGCTTCGGGGACGAGGATTTCGCCGACGGCGGCAGCGACCGGCTCATGTCCGCGGTCGTGCCGCATGGTCCTGACGCCGTCAGCGACCGGCTCCGCGAGCACCTGGACGCGGGCGCGGACCACGTGGTCATGCAGCCGGTCGGCGCGGACGGCAGGTTCGCCGCGGACAGCATCGGCGAGCTCGCCTCGATCGCCGCCGGGCTGCCGCGGTGACCCGTGCGCCCATCTCGCTGCCCGGCCGGCTCATTATCGTCGACTACGGCGAGGTCATCTCGCTGTCGCAGTCGGCCGCCGACCGGGAGACGATCGCGGGCCTGGCCGGGGTGAGCGGCGACGGCGAGCCGCCGTTCTGGCGGGCCTACTTCGCGCACAGGGACGGCCTCGACCTGGGCAGCGCCGGAGTCGCCGCCTACTGGCAGGCGATCGCCGCCGACATCGGCGCGAGCTGGGACGACGCGCGGGTGCACGAGCTGTGGGCGGCCGACTTCCGCAGCTGGCTGTCGATCAACCCCGGCACCGTCGAGGTGCTCGCCGACCTGAAGGCCGGCGGGACCAGGCTGGCGCTGCTGTCCAACGCCGGCCCGGACTACGGCAGCTACTTCCGGCACGGCCCGCTCGGCGACTTCTTCGCGGCGTGCTACGTAAGCGGGGAGCTCAACCTGCTCAAGCCGCACCAGGAGATCTACCGGCACGTGCTGGACGACCAGGGGGTCAGCGCCGCCGACACCGTGTTCATCGACAACAAGGAGAGCAACGTCCGCGGCGCCGAGGCGCTCGGCATGACCGGCCACGTGTTCACCGGCGCGCCAGCGCTGCGCGGGTTCCTCACTTCGCTGGCTCGGAAATCTCAGTACTAGCCGTCGTGCCCGTCCAGCCAGGTCTCGATGCTCCGGGCCAGGGTGGGCATCGGGAGCGAGCCGTGGTCGAGGACGGCCGCGTGGAAGGCGGGCAGCGAGAAGTCCGCGCCGAGCCGTCTGCGGGCCTCGTCCCTGAGGCGCTCGATCTCCAGCTTGCCGGTGAGGTAGGCCAGCGCCTGCCCCGGCATGACGATGTACCGGTCGATCTCGGAGGCCATGAACTCCGGCGGCATGGGGACGTGGTCGACGGCGTAGTCGACGGCCCGTTCGCGGCTCCAGCCGAACGCGTGCATGCCGGTGTCCACGACCAGCCGGACGGCGCGCATCAGGGCGTTGCTGACCGCGCCGAGCTGGCCGCGCTCGCCGTCGTACAGCCCTGTTTCGTCGGCGAGCTGCTCGGCGTACAGGCCCCAGCCTTCCGAGAACACGGGCAGGCTGCGCTGGCGCTGCAGCGCAGGCAGGCCGGTGAGCAGCTGCAGGCGAGACAGCTGGAGGTGATGGCCGGGCACCGTCTCGTGGAAGGCCACGGCGTCGATGTCCCATCCAGTGCCGGCCGTGGGCCGCTTGGTGTTGAACCAGAACGTTCCCGGCCGCCCGCCGTCGAGGCGCGGCGGGGTGTAGTGCGGCGCCGCGCCGCCGAGCGCCACGACGTCCGGCATGGGCGTCACCTCGCAGGGCGCCGGGAGCGGGGCGGGGAAGAATTCCGGTGCCTGCGCCTCGGCCCGCCGCACGGCGGCCAGCGCCCGGCGGATCGCTTCCTCGGGAGGGATCTTCCTGGCCGCCTCCCGTAGCGCGGTGAAGACCTCGTCCCGCCCGGACAGGCCCAGCCGGGCGCCGAGCTCCTCGGCGCGGGCCTCCAGCGCCGCGACGTGGTCGAGCCCGGTCTTGTGCAGGTCGTCGGCCGACAGCGGCAGCGTCGTGTAGACGCGGATGGCCGTGGCGTAGTCGCCGTCCCCGTCGGGTATCCAGTGCAGTCCCGCGTGCTCAGCGGGCCGCGACCGCGGCAGCAGGTCCCTGACCGTGGCCACCCACCTGGCCAGGGCCGGGTTCACGACATCCGCCACCGCCGCGCGGCGGGCGGCCTCCCAGTCCGCCGCGCGGGACCAGTCCTGCGGCGGCTGGGGGACGAGGACAGGGCTGTTGTCGGGGCTGGCCAGGATCGCCTCGGCCCAGGCGATGGCATTCTCCGCCAGTGGAGCGACGGGCAGCCGCCCCCGCCTTTCGCCGGCCCGCAGCTGATCGGTGACCTGGTCGAGCCAGACGCCGCTGCCCTGGACCCGGGTGAGGAAGTCCTCGGCGGCCGCCTGATCCAGCAGGATCGTCCTGGCCGCTACCGCGAGATACGCGGCTGGTCCCTCGTAGTGCATGGCGGTGACGGTGTGGTCATCGGCGGCCAGGTCGACGACCGCCACCTCCTGGGCGGCGGCACCCCTGGTGCAGTCGAGCGTGACGGCATCGGCGGGGCTGAGCGTGCCGCGGTCGATCGCGTCGGCCTCGCGGACGAATCCGTCGGCTTCGGCACGCCAGGCCTGCTGGCCCGCTTCGCTGTCGTCAGGAAGCAGGTGGTCGTACCCGGGAATCCCGTACATGGTGGCGGCGAACGGGTGGACGTGCAGCCAGCGCTCGTGGAAACGATCGGCAAGATCCCGTGCTTCAGTCATGAAACCCGAATTCTAACGGGCGAGACCCGGGCCCCCGGACCTCGGGTCAAGGGCAACGCCGCGCTCGTCTCAGGCGAGTCGCGCAAGTGCAGGCCAGCTGGTGTGACTGGTGTGGCGGTTGCGGCGGCTGGTTCTGGCCCGGACTGGCTTTCGCGCAGGTGTTC
>NZ_JBARCR010001201.1:0-4729 GCF_049794275.1 Trebonia sp. | reverse complement strand
GCGGTCTGCTGGACGCTGGCCCCGGGATCATCTGGGTGCAGATGGGCACCGTCGGCGTCGAGTGGACCACCAGGCTCGCCGGCATCGCCGCCGACCACGGCGCGGTGTTCATCGACGCACCGGTCTCCGGCAGCGAGGGCCCGGCCAGGGCCGGGCAGCTGGTCATCCTGGCCAGCGGCCCCGCGCAGGTCCGGGACGTCCTGGCGCCGGTGTTCGGCGTGCTCGGGCGCGACACCGTCTGGCTGGGCCCGGCGGGCAACGGCACCAAGACCAAGCTCGTGCTGAACAACTGGCTCGCCGACCTCGCCGAGATGACCGCGGAAACCCTGTCTTTCGCCCGGCGGCTCGGCCTGGACCCGGCCGCGGTCGTAGACCTGCTGCAGTCGAACCCGCTGGGCGCGCCGTACGCGGTGCAAAAAGCCCGCGTCATGCTGGCCGGTGACTTCAGCCCCGCGTTCGCGCTCAAGCACGCCCTCAAGGACGCCGAGCTCGCGGCGCAGGCAGCGCAGGCGAGCGGCGCCACGCTCACGCTGACCAGCGCGCTGCTCCCGCGCTGGCGGGACACCGCCGCGAGCGGGCACGGCGATGACGACGTCGCGGCCGTGTATCTCACGGCCTGACGCGGCCGGCACGCGCGTCGCCGCACGGGAATCACGCCGGGTGCTGAGCTGTTCGAGCCGCAAGAGACGTCAACCCGAGGGAAGAGGATGCAGGCAGCTGTCTTGCTGGCGATCGCGGCGAGCTTCTGCACGGCCACGGCGTCGCTGGCGCAGCGCCAGGGGGCGAAGAGCGTGCAGACGACGGGCGGATTCGACACAAGGCTGCTGCTCCGCCTGGCCCGCCAGCCGGTCTGGCTGCTCGGCATCGTCAGCATGATCGGCGGGTTCGTCTTCCAGCTGACGGCGCTGCGGTACGGGCCGCTGGCCCTGGTCCAGCCCATCTTGTCGCTCGAGCTGCTGCTGGTGTTCGGGTTCCTGGCCTTCGCCGGGCGGCGGCGGACGCGGATCAAGCCCCGCGACTGGCTGGGGGCGGTCGCGATGTCGGCGGGACTGGCCGTGTTCTTGCGGCTGGCCTCGGCGTCTGGCGGGCGGCTGCACGCGGCGGGCTCTTCGTGGTTGCTGGCCGGGCTGGTCACGCTCGGCGTGGTGCTCGCCGCCGTCGCCCTGGCTTTCAGGATGGGGAACCGCCCGGGCGCGACCCCCTCTCGACGGGCGGCGCTGCTCGGCTCCGCCACCGGGATCGCCTGGGGCTTCGTCGCCGCGGTCATCAAGGAGCTCAGCTCGCACCTCGGCGGCGGCCTCGGCGCCGTCTTCTCCACCTGGTCGCTGTACGTGCTCCTTGTCGTGGGCGCGGCGACGATGCTGCTGGCCTCGCACGCGCTGGCGGCCGGGCCGCTCGCGGCCTCCCAGCCAGGGTTCACCATCCTTGACCCGCTCGCGGCCAGCTTGCTCGGCATCTTCCTGTTCGGCGAGCAGATCCAGACCGGACCCTGGGACCTGGCGGGCGAGGCGCTGGCCGTGGCGCTCGTCGTCGCCGGCGCCGCGACCCTCAGCCGCAGCTGCTTCATCCGCGGCGAGCTTGCCGACCCGTCCTGCCTGCCAGCCGGCATCCAGGCGCAGGCCGCGTCCCGCCAGCGCGCGGCGTCCCGGTGAAGTGTAGTCAGGCAGTACAGCTCAGCTGGCGAACTCGCAGGGGAGGCGCTTGACGCCGTTGATGAAGCTGGACAGGAGGCGGTCCGGTTCGCCGGCGGTGATGTCGGGGACGCGGGTGAGCAGTTCGCGCAGCATGACGGTGATCTCGTGGCGGGCGAGGTGGGCGCCCAGGCAGAAGTGCGGTCCCGGTGCGCCGAAGCCGACGTGGGGGTTCGGCGCGCGGGTGATGTCGAACCGCTCGGGGTCGGCGAACACGGCCTCGTCGCGGTTCGCCGAGTAGTAGAACAAGACCGCCTTGTCGCCCTCGCGGTAGTCCTGACCGTTCATCGTGTAGTCCCTGGTGAGGGTGCGCCGCATGAACAGCACTGGCGACGCGTGGCGCACGATTTCCTCGACCGCGCCGCCGATCCGGCCTTCGAGGTCGGCCAGCAGCAGCGCGCGCTGCTCAGGGAACTCGGTGAGCAGCATCAGCGCGTGCGACAGCGCGGTGCGGGTGGTCTCGTTGCCGGCCACCACCAGCAGGATGAAAAACGAGGCAAGCTCGGCGCTCGTCAGCTGCTCCCCGTCGATGTTCGCCGTCACCAGGGCGGAGACCACATCGTCGGCGGGCGCCTGAGCGCGGGCGGCTGCCAGGCCGGTGACGAGCTCGGCGAGTTCCTGCCCGGCGCCGAGCAGCTGGATGGCCACCTCGTCAGGGTCCGCGCTGATGAACTCAGGATCGAACCCGGACAAGATGATGTTGGTCTTGGTGAGCACCATCTCGTACTGGTCATCGGGCACGCCCATCATGTCGCAGATGACCTTCAGCGGCAGCCTGGCCGCCACCTGCGGCACGAAATCGCACGGCCCGGCGGCCAGCAGGTCATCGACGATCGCGGTCGCCGCCCGGCGCACGTCGTTCTCGAACCTGGCGATCATCCGCGGGGTGAACGCGCGGGAGACGATCCGGCGCAGCCGGGCGTGCCTGGGGTCATCCATGTTGATCATCGAGCCGAAGTACTCGTTGAACTCGACAGGCAGGTCCGTGATACTCGTCGCGCCCCGCCTGGAGCTGAACACCTCCGGGTTCCTGCTCGCCTCGACGATGTCGGCGTGCCGCACCAGGGCGTAGTACCCGGGGCCCCGTTCGAAGGCGAACGGCACCTCAGGCTCGGCGAAGAACTGCGGCCGCTGCTGGGCCCGCAGCAGGGCGAACGAGGCCGCGCGCTCGGCGAGCGGCAGGCCCCAGAATTCGTTAGCCGACAGGTCTATCCCGGCAACAGTCATCAGACGCCGCCTTCCGCGAGAACCTGCTCCCACTTCATCACGGTGCGCGGGCCGGTGGCTACCGCTAAGCCGTAACGTGAGATCTCATGACCGCGATCCTCGATCACCTGGCCATCGGCACGGCGGCTCTCGGCGGCGGCTGGGAGCTGTTCGGCGGCGTCCTCGGCGGAACCTGGGCGTATGGCGACGATTCTCCCGGGTTCTGGTGGGGTCAGCTGAAGTTCGCCGCGGGCCCCAAAATCGAGCTGCTGACGCCCACCGGGGGTCCTGACGCGGCCTTCCTCGAGCGCTTCCTGGCCGCCAGGGGCGCTGGCCCGCACCACTTCAACTTCCTCGTCACCGACATCGAGGACACGCTGGCCAGGATCAAGGCGTTCGGCATCGAGCCCGTCGGCGTCAGCCTGGCCGATCCGGCCTGGCGGGAAGCGTTCCTGCACCCGCGTGACGCTCACGGCATCGTCATCCAGGTCGCGCAGGAGGATGGCACCCCGGCGCCGCCGCCGCCGCGGGAGCTGCCCGAGCCGGGCCCGCCGGCCCGCTTCGACCTGATCGAGCATCACGTCGGCGACCTTGACAGCGCGGTGCGGCTGTTCAGCGAGGTCCTGGATGCCCAGGTCGAGGCGGCCGGCGCCGGGACCGCCGAGCTGATCTGGCCGGGAGGCAAGCGGATCAGGCTGGTCCGCGAGGACGGTCTGCCGCTGGGCGGTGCGCTGCATCACATCCGCTTCTCCCGCGCGGCAGGCGCGTTCAGCGCGAGGGACCGCGAGCGTGCGGCCCCGCTGGCCAGCCGCCTCGGCGTGACCGTGGAACTAGCGCCGGGCGCGCTGGTGTCCTAGGCCGGGCTGCCCGCTAGGGACTTTGGTCGCTGCCCGGGCGAGACAGAAGGACCCTTGCCGTGCCGGCTGTCCCGTGGTCACCATGGACGCGGGAGAGCCGCATAAGAGGCCCGCCCCTTGCGCAGCCGGCCGGATAAGGAGGACCGCGATGACCGCCAAGCCGATCGTGGCCGCGACAGACGGATCTGAGCACTCGATGCAGACGGTCGAATGGGCGGCCAGGGAGTCGGCGCTTCGCGGCGCCCCGCTGCGCATCGTGTCCGCCGCGGCGACGACGCCAAGGATGGCGGCAGCAGGTTCATCGAGGACCGGCCCTGACACCGTGTCCGGCGTGCTGCGCCGCAACCGCGACGAGGCCCTCGAGATCGCGGCCGCCAGAGCCGACGCGGCCGCGCCCGGGCTGCTGATAGACACCGACGTGCTGGGCGGCCCTCCTGCTCTGGCGGTAGCCGATAGCGGGTCAGGCGCGCTCATGCTCGTCGTAGGCTCCCGCGGCGCGGGAGCGTTTACCGCGCTGGTCTTTGGCTCGGTCAGCCGGTACGTCTCCAGCCACGCGGCCTGTCCAGTCGTGGTCGTTCGCGACGTCCCGCCGTCCCCGCAGCAGCGCGTGGGTGTCGGCATTGGCGACCTGAACGACTGCGTCGACGCGCTCACGTTCGCGTTCGAGGAGGCCGCCCTGCGGAAGGCCAGCCTGACGGTCATCCACGCCTGGGAGGCACCTCCGGTTGGCATATCACGAGCGGGAGAGTCGTTCACGGGCCCCAGCCCGCATCATGTTGAGGAGGAAGCCACCAAGCAGATCGGGGGATTCCTCGACAGCTGGCGAAGCAAGTACCCGGACGTCAAGGTCACCCAGGATGTCGTGCACGGCCACCCGGCCCGGGCGCTGGTGGGCCTGTCTGCCCGTGCCGATCTCGTCGTGATCGGACGGCACGCGGCGCACGCCGGACGGCCGGGACCCGGTGCCGTGCGGCA
>NZ_JBARCR010001200.1:0-1634 GCF_049794275.1 Trebonia sp. | reverse complement strand
GGCCGCGGCGACACCGTGACCCTGTTCAACCGCGGCGTGAGCAATCCCGGGCTGTACCCCGGCGTGGAAACGATCACCGGCGACCGCACCAGCGACCTGTCCGGCCTCGACGGCCGGGCGTGGGACGCGGTCATCGACGTGGCGGGCTACGACCCGCGCGTGGTGCGGCTGTCGGCGGAGGCGCTGGCCGGGCGGACAGGCCGGTACGTGTTCGTCTCCACGGTGTCGGTGTACGCGGACCAGAACACCACCGCGGCCCAGCTCGAGGACGCGCCGGTCGCGGGGCTGCGGCCGGGCGCGACCAGCCTCGAGGAGACCTACGGGCCGAACAAGGCGCTGTGCGAGCAGGCCGTCCGCGACGTCTACGGCGACCGGGCGCTGATCGGGCGCCCTGGCCTGATCACCGGGCCGCACGACCCGACCGACCGGGTGCCGTACTGGCCGCGCAGGATCGCTCGCGGGGGCCGTGTGCTCGCGCCCGGCGACCCGGCCGACCTGGTGCAGTTCATCGACGTGCGGGACCTGGCGGCGTTCCTCGCCGACGCCTGCCACGCCGGGACAGCGGGCGTGTTCAACCTGACTGGAACCCCGGTCCCGTTCGGGATATTTATCGATCTCTGCAAGACGGCGGCCTACAGCGACGCCGAGCCGGTCTGGATCCCTACCGAGCGGCTGGTCGCGGCGGGCGTCAACCGGGGAATGGGCATTCCGCTGTGGGTCGGCGAGCCGGGCTACGACGCGTACAACGACGTCGACAGCTCCCGCGCGGTCGCCGCCGGCCTGGTGTGCCGGCCCGTGATCGACACGATCCGCGACACCCTGTCCTGGGACCTGGCCCGCGGCGGACCCGCCCCAGGCAAAGAGGGCCTGGCCGCGGCCGAGGAGGACCGTCTGCTCCGCGAGCTCGCCGGCTAACGACCCGAACGCGCGCGCCCGGCTCACCTCCAGCGTTGACGCGATCCCATATAACCGTTAGGCTCTCATCATATAACCGTTAGATGGAGGCGTGATGCAGCAGGAAGTCGTCCTGGCGATGCTGGCGAAGGAGCCCTCACAGGGCTACCAGCTGCGCGCCAGGATGAACGACGCGCTGGGCCCGCTCGGCGAGGCGCTGAACGCCGGCCAGGTCTACGTCACCCTCGGACGGCTGGAGAAGGCGGGCCTCGTCGCCGTCGAGGAGACGCCCGGGTCGACAGGTCCCGCCGACAGGGACCGCAAGGTGTACGTGCTCACCGCGGCGGGCCAGCAGCGCGTCGCGGAGTGGCTCGCCGAGGTGAGCTGGCCGAAGCCCGACCTCGCCGAGTTCCACCTCAAGCTGATCGCGGCCGCCGCCGCTGGGCTCGCGGACCCGATCGGCATCATCGACGCGCAGCGCCGTGAGCTGCTGCGGCGGCTGCGCGACGCGCAGCGCGCCGAGATGGCGGTGCCGGACGGGTCCGACGCGGCGCTGCTGCTCGAAGGCATCGCGCTCCGCTTGCAAGCGGACCTCCGCTGGCTGGAGGCCTGCGAGGCGAACTGGACTATCCGGAGGAGAAAGAGATGAGCGGTGCGGGAACGGCGCTGCTTCGCGCTCGCGGGCTGCGCAAGGACTATGGCAAGGGCGAAGGGCTCGTGCGCGCCGTCGACGAGGTCGA
>NZ_JBARCR010001199.1:0-4661 GCF_049794275.1 Trebonia sp. | reverse complement strand
GGCGCCGGGGGCGCCGGGCCCTTGCCGGCGCCGGCCCCGCCGGTCAACCCGGAGACGCGGGAGTTCTGGGCCGCGACGGCGGCGGGCCGGCTGCTGCTGAAGCGGTGCCTGGATTGCGACAGCGTGATCTGGTACCCGCGCGCGATCTGCCCGGACTGCTCCAGCCTGCGCACCGAGTGGTTCGCGGCGTCGGGCCGTGGCCGCGTCTACAGCTACACCGTCAACCACCGCGGCGAGGGCGCCTATCAGGGCTCGGCGCCGTTCGTGCTGGCCTACGTCGAGCTCGACGAGGGCCCGCGGGTGATGACCAACGTGGTCGAGGCAGACGCCGCGGACCTCGCCGTCGGCCTGCCGGTCGAGGTCGTGTTCCACGACACCGGCGACGGCAGCGCCCTGCCCAGGTTCCGCCCGCGGAAGGACCGGTAACCGTGCGAGGAGACACAACGGCGCCGCTGGCCGACGACTTCAGGTACGACGTCGACGCGCGGTGGGAAAAACCGCCGGCCGGGATCTCCCATCGTGACGTCTCGGCGGTGGACACCGATTCCCGCGACCGGGTGTATCTGCTGACCCGCTACGACCCCAACGTGCTGGTATACGAGCCGGACGGCACGTTCGTCACCGCCTGGGGCGGCGACACCTTCACCGGGCCGCACGGGCTGACCGTGGCCCCTGACGACTCGGTGTGGACCGTGGACAACGGCGACCACACGGTCAGGAAGTTCACGCCGGACGGGAAGCCGCTGCTGACCCTGGGCCATCCCGGGCAGCCGTCGGACACCGGCCGCACCGCCGGAGGCGGTTTCGTCATCCACAACGTCGAGACCGTCTTGCGGCCTGGACAGCCCTTCAACGGCTGTACCAACCTCGCGGTCAACTCGGCCGGGCGGGTCTACGTCGCGGACGGCTACGGCAACTGCCGGGTCCACGTGTTCTCCCCGGAGGGGGAGCTGATCACGTCCTGGGGCGCGGTCGGGATCGGCGCGGGCGAGTTCCACCTGCCGCACGGCATCGCGGTAGGCCCCGACGACCGGGTGCACGTCTGCGACCGGGAGAACGACAGAATCCAGGTCTTCGACCCCGACGGGCGGTATCTCACCGAGTGGACCGACGTGCAGCGGCCCTGCCACATCGCCATCGACCCCGACGGCTACTCGTACGTGGCGGAGCTGTGGCGGCCCAAGGGCAAGGGCTCGTTCACGCACGGGTTCATGCGCGAGGACTATCCGGGCCGGGTCACCATCTTCGACCGCGACGGCTACATCGTGGCCCGGTGGGGCGCGAGCACCGTGAGCAGGACCGCGCCGGGCAACTTCATCGCTCCGCACGGTATCGCGGTCGACTCCCGTGGCGACCTGTACGTCTGCGAGGTGTCCTACACCTTCGGGGTGAAGGCCAACGGCGTCGACCCGGCCGAGGCGGCCGCTCACCAGATCCAGAAGTTCATCAGGCGCACGTGACGACGAAAACGGCGGAAGGGGAAGCACGCACATGAGGCACAGCACCCACCGGATCCGGTCGACGCACGGCGGCAACCTGCCGCGGCCGGCGGCGTTCGACGCGCTGCTGCGGCAGGGCCCGATCGTGACCGCCGAGGTCGCGGCGGAACTGCCGGGCGCCGTGCGCTACGTGGTGGACCGCCAGCTCGAATGCGGCGTGGACGTGCTCAACGACGGCGAGTACGTGAAGGCCGCCGGCGGGGGCGCGTACTCCGGGTACATCCACCAGCGGGTGTCCGGGTGGGAGGTGCTGCCGGTCGACCCGGCCAGGCCCCGCAAGAGGGAGGGCGTCGGCGAGCGGGAGCGGCGGATGTTCCCCGGATTCTACGAATCCGGGCTGTGGCTGCAGGGGTCGGGCGGCCCGGTGCGGCCGGGATATTTCACGCCGGGCCGCCCGCCGGAACGGACCACGGAACGGGTCGCGACCGGCCCGGTCACCTACACCGGCCACGACGCCATCAGGGCCGACACTGATGCCCTGACCAAGGCCCTGAGCGGCAAGCCCGCCGAGACGGAGGGCTTCGTCGCGGCCCTCGGCCCGCTGAGCCTGGGCGCGGGCGCGCGCAACGAGTACTACTCCTCAGAGGAGGAGTACATGACCGCGGTCGCCGAGGTCGTCAGGGAAGAGTACAAGGCGATCACCGACGCGGGCTTCATCGTGCAGATCGACGAGCCAGAGTTCGCGACCTCGTGGCAGTTCTACCCCGACTGGGACGTGCCCCGCTACCGCCGTTACCTGGAGTTCTGCGTCGAGATCATCAATCACGCGCTGGATGGCCTGCCCGAGGACCAGGTCCGGTTCCACGTCTGCTGGGGCAGCGGCCACCGGCCGCACGTCACGGACATCGACCTGGTCCACATCGCTGACCTGCTGCTGAAGATCAACGCCCAGGCGTACTCCGTTGAGGCCGGCAACGTCAGGCACGCCCACGAGTGGACCGTGTGGCGCGACATCAAGCTGCCCGACGGCAAGATACTGGTGCCCGGGGTGATCTCGCACGCCACCGACCTGGTGGAGGCCCCTGGCCTGGTCGCCGAACGGCTGGTTAACTACGCCAGCGTCGTCGGCAGGGAGAACCTGCAGGCCGGGACCGACTGCGGAATCGGCTCCCGGGTCGGCCATGAGGAAATCGTCTGGGCCAAGCTCCGCGCCATGGCCCAGGGCTGCGAACTGGCCAGCGAACGGCTGTGGGGGAGGTGACCGGCATGACCTACGACCTGCTGATCAAGGGCGGCCACGTCCTGGATCCCGGCCAGGGACTTGACGGCATCCGCGATATCGCGATCACCGACGGCAAGATCACGAAGATCGCCGCCGGCATCCCGCCGGAGGACGCGCACCGCGTCGTGGAGATCCACGGCGCCGGCCGGCATGTCGTGCCGGGGCTGATCGACCTGCACACCCACGTCGCCGCCGGCGCGATCACCGAGGGCGTGGGGATGGGCATGTGCGACCCCGACGACATCGGCGTCCGGTCCGGCGTCACCACGGTCGTGGACTGCGGGTCGGTCGGCGTCGCCAACCTCGGCGTCTTCCCCGCGCACATCCTGCCCAGGGCCAGGACCCGGGTCGCCGTGATGGTGAACGCGGGCAGCCACGCACACACCATGCCAGGGCCCGCGGACGTCCGGTCCCTCGACGACATCAGCAGGGATGTCCTGCAGCGGGCCGCCGCGCATAACCCGGGCCTCATCGCGGGGGTCAAGCTCCGCATCGTCGGCCCCGTCTTCCAGACCGCCGGCGAGGAGATCATCACCACCGCCAAGGCGGCGGCCACGGACCTGGGCGTTCCGCTGATGGTGCACATCGGCGACTCCACCGCCAGAGACGAGGCGTCGGCGGCGCGCCGCGCCGAGCTGACCAGGTTCCTGCTGCGCTCGTTCGAGCCTGGCGACATCCTGACCCACCTGTGCACGCCGAACTCCGGCCGCGTCCTCGACCCGGCCGGCAACCCCTACCCGGAGGTGGCCGAGGCGCGCGCCAACGGCGTCGTCCTCGACTCGGCGCTCGGCCGCGGCAACTTCGGCATCGAGGTCGCCAGGCGGCAGGCCGACCTGGGCCTGTATCCCGACACCATCAGCAGCGACCTGACCGCCGGGGGCCAGACGTTCCACAGCCTGCTGGAGTGCATGGCCAAGTTCATGTCGATCGGCTACTCGCTCGCCGACGTGGTCAAGGCGGCCACCGGCAGCGCGGCCGCGGCGCTCGGCCGCCAGGACGAGCTGGGCGCCATCGCCGTCGGGCGGGACGCCGACCTCAGCGTCATCGACGTCGTCGAGGGCGACTTCTCCTTCACCGACACCACCGGGCAGGCATTCAGGGGCGGTTACGGGCTGGTGCCCGTCCGCACGCTGAAGGCGGGCGAGGAGTTCTCCCCGGGCTGGGGAACGCACCCATGGGGCTGGCTGCCCGCGTCCGCCGGCGACGGAGACGGAGATGGAGATGGAGACAAGGCGTAGCAGGAGCGAGGTCTAGAACCTCAGCACCAGCCGCCCCCGCACCCCGCCGGCGGCCAGCCGCTGGTGCGCCTCGGCGGCTCGCTCCGCCGGCAGCAGCTCGGCGATCCGCAGCGTCAGCACTCCGTTGCCGGCCAGCTCCGCGAGCGAAGCGAGCCGATCGCCCTCGTGCAGGTGCTGGCCGACCAGCACCAGGGAGATCGCGATGCCGCGTTCGGTCTCGCCCTGGAACGGGCGGACGGCGAGCAGCTGCCCGCCATCACGGACGGTCGGCAAGATCGCGGGGCCGAGCAGCGCGGCGTCGAGCACCGCGTCCACCCCGGACGGGTACAGCGCGCGCACCGCCGCGGCCATCCCAGGTCCGCGGGGCACGACGTGCCGCGCGCCGAACGACAGGACCAGCTCCTCGTCAGGTCCTGGCGCCGCGTCGCCGATCACCGTCAGCCCCTCATAAGTCCCGAGCTGGATCGCGTACTGGCCGACGGCCCCGGCCGAGCCGGTGACCGCCAGCGTCGAGCCGGGCGGCAGCGCCAGCATGTCCAGGGCGGTCCGCACGGTCATCCCGTTCATCGGCAGCGTCGCCGCCGCCTCGAGCGTGATCCCGTCGGGGACCCGGGCGAGCTGGTCGGCGTCGACCACCCGGTATTCGGCCTGCGCGCCGCCGCCGGGTTCCGCCGGGGAGACGGCGGCCATCACTCGGTCGCC
>NZ_JBARCR010001198.1:0-2471 GCF_049794275.1 Trebonia sp. | reverse complement strand
GACGAGGACGCCGCCGTCAGCTGGCGGCGGCGTCCTCGTCGGGCAGCTCGGCGTCCGGGCACGGCGGGGGACAGGACCTCGCGTCGTAGGCGGCCTGTGCCGCCTGGATCTCCGCGATGTGCGAGTCCGCCCAGCTGACCAGTTGCCCGATCGTCTCGAGCAGCGTCTCGCCGAGGGGGGTCAGCGCGTAGTCAACGCGCGGCGGCACCGCGGCGTGCACGGTCCTGGTCAGGATCCCGTCCCGCTCGAGCCCGCGCAGCGTCACGGTGAGCATCCGCGCGGTGATGCCGTCGATGCCGCGGTTCAGTTCGCTGAACCGGCGCGGCCCGGCGCCCAGCCGGTCCACCACGTAGATGGCCCACTTGTCGCCGACGCGGTCGAGCACCATGCGGACCCGGCAAGAGGCGGACGCGGACCCCGCTTCCGTTTCGTCACCTGTTACCGTCATAGGATCAAGATTACGCGTTTGACCTGCGTGAGAACAGTCCTTGACACTTCAACCATCCGTTGGTTACTGTTAGGAAGTAACGCACTCAAGCGTAGCAAGCCTAGCAATCGCATCCCTTTTCCCTGGAGGCTCGATGAGCACGACTGCCGTGGAGATCCCCGGCTACATCGCCGGCACCTGGGCGATTGACCCGGTTCACTCTGAGGTCTCTTTCGTCGTCCGGCACATGATGATCAGCAAGGTACGCGGCCGCTTCGACACGTTCGAGGGCACGATCGTCACCGCCGACGACCCGCTTAAGTCGTCTGTCACCGCGTCGGTCGACCTGAACTCGATCAACACCGGGCAAGAGCAGCGCGACGCGCACATCCGCAGCGCCGACTTCTTCGACGTGGAGAACCACCCGACGATGACGTTCACCTCCACCGGCGTGCGTCAGGTGGACGGCGCGCTGCTGCTCGAGGGCGACCTGACCATCAGGGGCGTCACCAAGCCGGTCACCTTCGAGCTCGAGGCCAGCGGCTTCGGCCCGGACGCCTACGGTGGCACCCGCTGCGGCTTCTCGGCGCAGACCTCGATCAACCGGATGGACTACGGAGTGGCGTTCAACGGCCCGATCCCGGGCGTCCCCGGCGGCGTCGCCGTGAGCGAGAACGTCAACATCACCCTGGAGATCGAAGGCGTCCTGCAGTCCTAGCGCGGTCCTGGCGATCAAGCCGTGGATGGCCCGCCCGTACGAATGTACGGGCGGGCCATTGACGTGTCAGGCCGGGTGCTTGGTCAGGTAGTCGATGTACAGCGGGCGCAGCGCGTCCGCGACCTCGCCCTCCCCTGAGTTCACCGCGTCGGCGAGCAGCGCGGAGACTTTGGTCGCGTCCGCCTCCGACTCGCCGATCTCGCCCTCGGAAGCCTCCGCGGCCGGGATCGCCCGCAGCAGTTCCCACAGAAACTTCACATCCGCGTGGTGCAGCGCGCGCCGCACCGCCATGTCGTGCAGTTCGTGCGACGACAGCGACTCAAGATCCACGGTTGGACTCTACCGCTCGGCGCCGGCGTCGGCGTCCGCCTCCACGCGAGTGGTGCGGAGCACGAGGGTGACGAGGGGCACAGTGAACTCTCCGCCCGACGTCTCCGGCCGGGTGCGGAGGTAGTCACGGACCCGGGCGAGCACTCGGTCCCGGTCGGGCGGGTCCATGACGAGCAGCCTGGAGTGCGTGGCGAGGGTGGCGAGCAGGGAGTCGGCCGTGTGCCGCTGGGCGTTCGCGAACTCGGCGCGCTCCGCCGCCAGGAACGACCGGGGCTCGAAGTCCATCGCCTGGAGCGCGGCGGCCTGGGCCCGCCGGATGCTCAGCGCGGGGCTGGTCGCGCCCTCGGCCGCCGTCTGCAGCCCCGCTACCCAGTCCACCCGGTCGTCGTCGTTGTTCCACAGCCCGGCGAGCACCCCGCCCGGCCGGAGCACGCGGGCGATCTCCGGCAGCGCGCGGTCCATGGTGAACCAGTGCATCGCCTGGCCGCACAGCACCGCGTCGGCCGATCCGTCCGGCAGCGGGATGTCTTCCGCCGAGCCTGTCAGCAGCCGTACCGACGGCAGCCGGCGTGCGAACTCGGCGCGCATCTCCGCGTCGGGCTCCACCGCGGTGACATCCGTACCGAGGCGGATCAGCAGCTCGGTGAGGATGCCGGTCCCCGCGCCGAGGTCCACCACCCGCAGCCCGGCCACGTCAGCGGCGACGGGTGCGAGCGCCCAGCGTACTGCCTCGTCCGGGTAACCGGGCCTGAGGTCGGCGTATGCCGACGCCACCGCGCCGAAAGATGACCCGCGACGTACCCATTCGTCCTGCGTCACGGCGATTACTCTAGCCACCGCCCGGCGCGCATCACCCGCCGGAGCCCCAGGTTGTCGCCGGTCACCACGAGGTCGGCGGCCATACCCGGAGCCAGCGCGCCCCGCGAGGCCGACAGCCCGAGCACCCGGGCCGGCGTGCCACTCGCTGCCCGTGCCGCGTCCGCCAGCGGCACGGGC
>NZ_JBARCR010001197.1:0-4234 GCF_049794275.1 Trebonia sp. | reverse complement strand
GGGCGGCGAACCGCGCGGCGTCCAGCCGGTCAAGCGCGGCCGCCGCCACGTTCCTGTCGTGCCGTCCCGGTGAGCCGAGGTAGCCCAGGTGCGGCGTGCGGCCGAGCAGCACGTACTCCTCGACGGTCATGTCCGGCGGGAGCACCGGCTCCTGGGGGACGTAGGCGAAGAGCCTGGCCCGCTCCCGCGCCCGCAGCGACCTGACGTCGGCGCCGTCGAGCAGCACCGCCCCCTGGTACGGCACCAGCCCGGCGGCGGCGCGGATGAGGGTGGATTTCCCCGCGCCGTTCGGGCCGATCAGCGACAGCCATCCGCCGGCCGCCACGGCGCAGCTGACTCCCCGCACCACCGGATTGCGGTCCAGGGTGACGGTCAGCTCCCGCACCGCCAGCCCCCCGGGGGGGTTGCGGGGGGGCTGTCCCCCCCTGGCTAGCCCCCCGGGGGGGTCGCGGGGGGGCTGCCCCCCCCTGGCTAGCCCCGTCACGTCCGTCCTCCCTGCGTGGACCGCAGGATCCAGACGAACGCGGGTGCGCCGACGACCGCGGTCACCACGCCGATCGGCAGTTCGGCCGGGGACAGCACGGTGCGGGCCAGCGTGTCGGCGAGCACCAGGAAGCCGGCCCCGCCAAGCAGCGACAGGGGCAGCACGCTGCGGTAACCCGGGCCACCGAGCCGGCGCGCCATGTGCGGGACGATGATCCCGACGAACCCGATCAGCCCGCTGAACGCGACCGCGCTCGCCGTGGCGAGCGCGCAGGCCGCAACGACGATCAGGCGCACAGTCGCCGGCCGCATGCCGAGCGCCCGCGCCTCCTCGTCGCCGACGGCGAGCACGTCGAGGTGCCTGCCGTGCAGCAGCACCACCACGATGCTGACGGCGGCGTACGGCAGGATCGACACCACCTGCTGCCAGGTCGCACCGGACAGCGAGCCGAGCAGCCAGTTATAGACCGTCTGCACGTCCTGCTCGGCGGAGCGCTGCAGCACGAGCGTCTGCACGGCGGTGAAGAAGAAGCCGACCGCGATGCCGGCGAGCAGCAGCGTCGCCACGCCGTCGCCGAAGCCGGTGCGCCTGCTCGCCGCGGCGCCGGTCAGGTAGGCGACCGCGACCCCGCCGAGCGAGCCGAGGAACGCGGCAGGGGGGATCGCGCCCGGGCCCACCGCGCCGAAGTAGACGATCGCGAGCGTCGCGCCGAGCCCGGCGCCTGCCGAGGCGCCGAGCAGCCCGGAGTCCACCAGCGGGTTACGGAAGACGCCCTGGTAGCCCGCGCCCGCCATGGAGAGCAGCCCGCCCACCAGGGCGCAGAGCACCACCCGCGGCAGCCGGATCTGGAACAGCACGGCGCGGTCCAGCGGTGACAGGCCGGACGGCAGGTGGACGAAGGGGATCTTGTCCGCCAGCGCCGCCACGGTGTCCAGCGGATTCAGGTCGGCCGCGCCGACGAGCGCGCTGACCAGCATCGCGGCGATCAGGAAGATCGCCGCGATGCCGAGCGCGCCTAGTTTCCTCAATGCAGCTGTTCGATCGCCGCGCCGATCTCCGCGACCAGTAGCGGCAGCCGCGGTCCCCAGCGGGACGCGATGTCGTCGTTCAGGCCGATGATCTCGTGGTTCTGCACGGCCGGGATGCCCGACCAGCCGGGGCGCTTGGCGACCACGGCCGGGCTCTGCGCGCCGTCGGCCGGCTCGTTGTCGGCGAGGAAGATGATCTGCGGCTTCGCCGTGACGATGTACTCCTGCGACAGCTGGGGGTAACCGCCGTCGGCGGGCTTGCTCGCGGCGTCCGCGATGTTCTTCAGGCCGAACAGGCCCACGACCTGGCCGATGAACGTGCTGGAGGCGGCCGAGTAGTAGGGGCTGGCGCTCAGCTCCCAGTAGTAGGTGGCGCCCTTGTGCGCGGTGCCCGCCTCCGCCACGTCGGCCGCGATCTGCTGCTTCATGCTCGTCACGACCGTGGCGGCCTGCGCGGCGTGCCCGGTCGCCTCGCCGACCTGCTGGATCTGCGCGTACACGGCGTCCAGCGTGGCGACAGCGGGCTCGATCAGCACCGGGATGCCGAGCTTGGTCATCCCGGAGACCAGGCCACCCGAGTTCTGCGAGGCGACGACCAGGCTCGGGTTGTACTTGGCGATCGCCTCGATGTTGGGGGTGAGGCCGGACAGGCCGGTCTTCGGCACGCCCGCCGGGTAGTTGGAGTCCTGGTCCACGGCGACGACCTGCGGGCCGGCGCCGATCGCGTACAGGTCCTCGGTCGAGGTCGGGTCGAGCGAGACGATGCGAGCCGGCCGGCTCTTGATCGTCACCGCTCCGTTGGCGGCGGTGACCGTGACGGGGAACGCCGCGGCGGCGCTCGCCGACGGGGCAGCCGAGCCCGCGGACGCTGATGTGGATGTGGACGTGCTGCTGCTGCCCGACGAGCCGCAGCCGGCTAGCGCTACGGCCGTAACCGCGGCGGCCGCGAGGGCCGCGGCGGCCCTGGCGCCGGGGCCGGACCGCGAAGAGGGTTTCATCTGGGGCTACTTCCTCCCGGAAATGCGGGAAGGAAGGCGAGACCGCCGGTCACCGGGAGCGACGCCCGCGGCGGCCGGGACGGATCGCCCTTCCCACGAGGGTCGATATCGTCCGGCACGTCAGGAGTCGACCTGGCTAGGACCCCGCGGGCGGGGTCGTCACAGTTGCGGGACAGCGCCGGAATGGCCCGCTGACGCGGGCTTCACCGGCTTCGCTGCCTGACGTGCTGGCCGGCGCCGGAAGCAAAATGAGCAGCCGGGGGCCGGCGCCTGTACAGTAGCACGCGGTTCACGGCACGGAGAGGCACCGGCATGCGGGAGAAGCTGAAGCGGCGGATATTTCCGCTGGTGGCTTCGATTGGCTTGCTCCTGGTCGGGATGTTCACCACGACCCTGGGGCCAACGTGGACCGGCAAGGCCGAGTGGGCGCTCCCTTACGACCTGTGGGGGACGCTGATCGCGACGGTCCGGCTCGTGCACGGCAACGTGGGCGGCCTGTACACGCAGCCGACCGGGCTGGTGTCACTGCCCGGCGCGGCGATCATCCTGCTGCCCTGCGCCGCGGTCATCGCGGCGGCCGGCCTTTCGCTGCAGATCCCCGGCCCGCACAACCTGCACCCGCCGGTCTGGCTGCTGGCCGGGCCGTACGAGATCGCGCTGTGCTGCGTGACGCTGTTCGCCGCCGACGCCCTCGCCGAGCAGCTCGGCGTGACCAAGTGGAAGCGCGGCCTGCTCGCCGTCGCGAGCGCGGTCGCGCTGTGGAACGTGTCCGCCCGGTGGGGGCACCCGGAGGACGCCGTAGCGGTCGGGCTGCTGCTCTACGCCGTGCTCGCGCTGGGCCGGTCGCGGACCGCGCTGGCTGGCTGGCTCGCCGGCGCCGCGGTCTGCGTCCAGCCGCTGGTGCTGCTCGCGCTGCCGATGCTGCTCGCGCCCCTGCCGTGGCGGCGAATGCCGGCGTTCCTCGTCAGGTCGGCCCTGCCGTCCGCGGTGCTGCTCGGCGTGGCGGCGCTGGCCAACTGGCACGCCACGTACACCTCGGTGACCAGCCAGCCGAACTCCCCGGTGATCAACCACCCCACCGCGTGGACGTCGCTGGCCCCGCACTTGTCAAACACGAACGTCGCGGCCGGCCCCGCGCGGCTCGCCACGATCGTGCTCGCCTGCTGCTGCGCGCTCGCGGTCCGCCGCCGCTGGCTCGCCCAGGCCGAGACGGCCGAGGGCGGCTCGTGGCCGCCGTCACTGCTGGCCGACGTGCTCTGGTGGGCGGCGCTCGCGCTGGCGCTGCGGTCGTTCTTCGAGCCGGTGATGGTGTCCTACTACCCGTGGCCGGTGCTGGCCGTGGCGCTGATCCCCGCCGCGACGCTCCGCTGGATCCGGCTGGTGGCCGCGTCCGTTCTCGCGGGCGGCCTGACCGCGGCGGCCCAGGGCTCGTCGCACAGCGTCTGGGTCTGGTGGGTCCCGCTGGTCATCGGCCTTGCCGGCATGCTCGCCCTGTCCAGACCACGCGTCGGTCATGCCGCCGACCGGAGCACCGAACTCACGCCGACGGCGAGCCCTGAAACCGTCTAGGTGTGGTTCACAGGGCCGGGTTCACCGGCTGGAGGCTGGGGCG
Organism: Trebonia sp.; assembly: GCF_049794275.1. Classification (NCBI taxonomy): domain Bacteria; kingdom Bacillati; phylum Actinomycetota; class Actinomycetes; order Streptosporangiales; family Treboniaceae; genus Trebonia; species Trebonia sp. Next base: position 112 of record NZ_JBARCR010001197.1, on the reverse strand, counting down.
CTTGCCGGGGAGGCCGTCGCCGGAGGAGGTGCCGTGCAGGCGGCGGTTGACCCACGGCAGCAGGTACTCCCGCGCCCACCTCGCGTCCTCCCGGCGGGCCGCGACCCAGGCC
>NZ_JBARCR010001196.1:0-1854 GCF_049794275.1 Trebonia sp. | reverse complement strand
GTGCCCTGCTCGGTCGGCTGGCCGCCGCCCACCGGACAAAACAGGCCCCCGCCCGGCGCATCCCGTTCAGCTGCCTGGCCCGGTTGGTGCAGGCCTTCGGCGGCAAACCCAACGCCGCGGCAGCACTTCGGCCGGAACTCGGCCCGGTGCCGGGCCTGATCGAGCCGCTGACCGGCCGTGAGCTGGAGGTGCTGCGGCTGCTCGCCGCGGGCAAGTCCAACCAGCGCATCGCCCACGACCTGGTGGTGGCGCTCGACACGGTCAAAAAGCACGTGACCCACGTCCTGGGCAAGCTCGGCGCGGCCAACCGGACCGAGGCCGTAGCTCGCGCACGCGACCTGGGCCTGACCCCCTGACACCGCACCCCAGCCGGCGCCGGTAGCACCTTCGGGTGAGGACGCGCCGCGCCGCGACATTCCACCTGGCAGGCACCTTCGGGTGACGCCCCACGGCCACCCGAATTCGTACCGTTCCCCAAAGAGCCGGGCCAACACGGCCGGGCTGGGCCCCAGCCACCGGGGTCAGCAGCCAAGGGAGCATGACATGACCACTGCAAAAAGCCGGGGCCCGGCCCTGCGGGGCAATGGGCATGGGCGCGGGATGACCGGGTCGATAGGAGGTTTCGTGGTCCGCCGCGCCCGTCTGGTGCTGGTCGTGGCGATGCTGGCCGTGGTCGGGTTCGGCGTGCTGGGGTTGGGGGCGTTCGGCAAGCTGAAGACCGGCGGTTTCCAGGACCCGGGTGCCGGGTCGACAACCGCGCAGACGCTGACCGACCAGCGTTTCGGTGGCTCCGTTGGTGTCGTTCTGCTCGTCCACGCCGTGGCCGGGACGGTTGACGGCGCGCCCGCACGAGCAGCGGGCGCCGAGGCGGCGCGCCGTCTTGCGGCGGTGCCGGGCGTGTCGAACGTGGTGTCTTACTGGCAGACGGGCAATCCCGGCCTGAGGTCGAAGGACGGCAGGTACGCGCTCATCTTGGGCAGCACCAAGAGCGACCTCAATCTCAGCTCGTCGGAGCTGGCGGGCCTGCGATCGCACAGCAGGCAGGTCGACGCCGCGGTCGGCGGCGGCGCGGCGATCGGCAACGACATCACCAAACAGGTCGGCAAGAGCCTGCGCGTCGCCGAGGGGATCGCCGTGCCGATCATCCTGGCGCTGCTGGTGTTCGCGTTCGGCAGCGTCGTGGCCGCGCTGCTGCCCCTGGCGATCGGGATGATCGCGATCCTCGGCACGTTCGCCGAGCTGTTCCTGTTCGGCTCGGTGACCAGCGTGTCGATCTACGCGGTCAACCTGACCACCGCGCTCGGCCTGGCGCTGGCCATCGACTACTCGCTGCTAATGGTCAGCCGCTTCCGGGAGGAGCTCGGGCGCGGGCAGGACCCGGCGCAGGCGGTCGTGCGCAGCGTGCAGACGGCAGGGCGCACGATCGTATTCAGCGGCGCGACGGTCGTGGCCGCGCTCGCGGTGCTGCTGATCTTCCCGCTGTACTTCCTGCGCTCGTTCGCCTACGCCGGGATCGGCGTGGTGCTCATCTCGATGGCCGCCGCGGTCGTGGTGCTGCCCGCGCTGCTGGCCGTGCTGGGCCGGCGTGTGAACTCCGGCCGGCTGCCGTGGGCGCGCAACCGCGAGCCGTCCACCGCCGCGCCGTTCTGGGGACGGCTCGCCGGGCAGGCCATGCGCCGCCCGGCGCTGATCGCGATCCCGGTGCTCGCCGTGCTGATGCTGGTCGCGCTGCCGTTGCGGCACATCCAGTTCGGCACGCCGGACGACCGGGTGCTGCCGGCCACCACGCAGAGCAGAGCGGTGGGCGACGTGCTGCGCGAGGACTTCACCGGCAACAGCGCCACCGCGCTGAAC
>NZ_JBARCR010001195.1:0-2148 GCF_049794275.1 Trebonia sp. | reverse complement strand
CGGACAAGAAACGTCCAGTTCGCGCCCTAAGTGCTCCGCGCGGGGTGGTGGGGGGCGACGGTGGGCGCGGGGCGAGGGTGGAGGTTAGAGGAGTTCGAGGATTGTGGCGTTGGCCTGGCCGCCGCCTTCGCACATGGTTTGCAGGCCGTAGCGGATGCCGTTGTCGCGCATGTGGTGGATGAGCGTGGTCATGATGCGGGCGCCGCTGCCGCCGAGGGGGTGGCCGAGCGCGATCGCGCCGCCGTTGGGGTTGAGCGACTTGGGGTCCGCGCCGATTTCGGCCAGCCAGGCGAGCGGGACTGGCGCGAACGCCTCATTCACCTCGAACGCGCCGATCTCGTCGGGCCGCAGGCCGCTCTTGCGCAGTGCCTTCTGGGTGGCGGGAATGGGCGCTGTCAGCATGATCACCGGGTCGTCGGCGGCGAGCACCGCGGTGTGCACCCGGGCGACCGGGGTCAGGCCGAGTTCGCGCGCCTTGTCGCTCGTCGTCATCATCAGCGCGGCGGCGCCGTCGCTGATCTGCGAGCTGTTGCCGGCGTGGATCACGCCGTCCGGCTTGAACGCGGGCTTGAGCTGGGCGAGCTTCTCGAGCGTCGAGCCGCGGCGGACGCCTTCATCGGTGTCCATCACCGTGCCGTCCTCCAGCTTGACCGGGGTGATCTGCCCGGCGAACCTGCCCTCGTCGATGGCGGCCGCGGCCTTCTGGTGCGAGGCGAGGGAGAACTCGTCGAGCTGAGTGCGGGACAGGCCCCAGCGCTCGGCGATCATCTCGGCGCCGATCCCCTGGTTCGGGGGCACCCCCTTGAAGAGGGTCTCAAGCCCCGACCCTGACGGGTTCGCCGCCGTCCCCCTTGACGATCCCATCGGGACGCGGCTCATCGACTCGACGCCGCCCGCGACCACCACGTCGTACTGGCCGCTGACCAGGCCCGCGGCGGCGAAGTGCACCGACTGCTGGCTTGACCCGCACTGCCGGTCCACCGTCACGCCCGGCACGCTGAGCGGCCAGCCGGCGGCGAGCACGGCGTTGCGGGCGATGTCGAACGTCTGCTCACCGAACTGGCTGACACAGCCCCAGATCACGTCGTCCACCACGGCCGGGTCGGTCCCTGAGCGCTCCGCGAGCGCTTGCAGCACGTGTGCCGACAGGTCTACCGGGTGCACCCCGGACAGCGCACCGTTCCGCTTTCCTACCGCCGTCCGAACCGCCGCCACGATCACCGCATCGCGCACCGCGTCGCCTCCTTCACCTCGTCGTCTCGCTACCTACCTGCCTACCATGCCTGGACGCGTTTGCCGAGTTACGAGCCGAAACCGGATGGACCACGGAATGGCATAGGGGTACATATAACTAACTTCCGCTCCATATCCGCACACCTCTAACGTAGGACCATGCGGGATCAGGAGGTTGTCGCTTCTATCGTGGCCGGCGACCCGGCAGGGCTGGCCGAGGCCTACGACAAGTACGCGCGCGTGCTTTACGGCTACAGCAAGACGTTTCTGCGCGAGCCAGCGGACGCCGCGGACGTGGTGCACGACACATTCGTGATCGCGGCTGGCAACCTGGACCGGTTGCGCGACCCCGAGCGGCTCCGGCCGTGGCTGTACGCGGTGACGCGCAACCTGTGCCTGCGCAAGCTGCGGGCCGAGAAGGCGGTCGCCGCCGAATGGGCCGATATCGACTTCGCGCCGGAAGGCAGTGAGGACTCCGACATCGGCGGTGAGGCCGAACGCGCGGAGCTGCGCGCCCTGCTGCGCGCCGCCGGCGGCGGCCTTAACTCCGGCGAGCGCGACATCATCGAGCTGCGCCTCTGGCAGGGACTGGACACCGCCGAGGCGGCCGCGGTGCTCGGCATCACCCGCGCCCACGCGCACTTGCTGATGTCCCGTGGACGCGATCAGCTCACCGCGTCCGTCGGCGCGCTGCTGGTCGCGCGCACCGGACGCGACGAATGCGCCACGCTGGACCACCTGCTCAGCGGGTGGGACGGAGAGCTGACCGTCCTGCTGCGCAAGCGGCTGAGCAGGCACATCGAGCACTGCGACATCTGCTCTGACCGGCGGCGGCGCGAGCTGCAGCCCGCGCTGCTCAGCCTCTGGCCCGCCGGGGTGCTGGCCGCCGAGGCCCTGGGCAGGCACGCCATGCAC
>NZ_JBARCR010001194.1:0-2164 GCF_049794275.1 Trebonia sp. | reverse complement strand
CGGCGTGGCCGTGCTCGGCGCGCGGGCTCTCGCGCAACGCCGCACCAGCGTCCCCGCGCTGGCACGGGCGGCGGACGCGCCGTTCCTGCTGTTCGTGCTGAGCCTCGGGATCGTGGTCCAGGCGGTGACCGGCAACGGGCTCGGCAGCGCGCTGCGCCCGCTGGTGCCGGCCGGGACGTCGCTGCCTGCCCTGTTCGGCGTCGCCGCGCTCGCCGCCGCGCTGGCCAACGTGATCAACAACCTGCCCGCCGTGCTGATCCTGCTGCCGCTGGCCGCGCCGGCCGGGCCCGCGGCCATCCTCGCCGTCCTGCTCGGGGTCAACATCGGCCCGAACCTGACCTACACCGGATCGCTGGCCACCCTGTTGTGGCGGCGGGTCCTCCGCCAGCACGGGTCAGGCCCGTCGCTGAGGGAATTCACCCGGCTGGGGCTGCTCACCGTGCCCGCCGGGCTGGCCATCGCGGTGCTTGCCCTGTGGGCGGCGCTGCACGTCCTCGGAGGCTGAGCACATGCCCGACACCGAAGCCGCGGTCGTCATCTGGATCACCGAGGGAACCTGGCAGGCCAGCGTCGACGCGGCGCTGCGTTTCGTCCAGCCCGGCGCCCCGATCACCCTGCTGCACGTCACCCCCGCCGAGCTATCGGACACCGCGCACAGCGCCTACCTGGGATTGTTCGGCCGAGCCCGTCCCGACCGCGACCCCGGCCCGCAGGTGGCCAAACTGGCCGCGCAATCCGCCGCCGGCCTCCTCGACGCGGCCGCCGCCCGCCTCGGCAGGCAGGCCGGCCGGATCGAGCGCAGCGGCGCCCCCGAGCGGGAAGTGGTCACCGCGGTGGCCGGCGCCGCCCTGCTCATCGTGGCCCGGGACGGCGACCGCTCCCGCCTGGGCCCCAAGAGCCTGGGAAAGGCGACCCGCTTCGTCGTCGACCACGCGCCCTGCCCGGTTCTGGTCGTCTGGCCGGAAGCCGCCCCGGCGGTCGCCACCATCCCGCCCCCGCCACCCCACCCGCCGGATCCGCGAAAGCCCCCGGGCCCGCCAGGCCCCTAGGGAAAGCGGGCGGTCATGCCGGGCCGCGCACAAACCACAAGGCTTCTTGCTGTTATCAGCAGAAAACTGGCCGTTCAGCTGAACGCGGCCTCCCGGCTGGCAACTTGGTATCAGTTTCGGCCCTTTTGCTGTCCGATTTGCCGGGTTTAAGGGGCCGAAACTGATACGAAGATGAGCCGCGGGGCGGGTTAGCGGGGGCGGAGGCGGCGGCGGAGGTCGCCGGGGGGTGCGGTGGTGGTGAGCGTGCCTTGTGGGTGGGCAGAGCGAGAGTTATCGTTGCCTGAGTCAATGATTTTCGTTGACTCAGGCAACCGACACGAGGGGCGGCGCCATGAGCGAGGATCTCGCTGGGCAGGTCGCGGCCGTGCGGGCGTTCAACCGCTTCTACACCAACGTCATCGGGCTGGTGCACGGCATGTACCTGGACATGCCGTACTCGCTCACCGAGGCGCGGCTGCTGTACGAGATGGCGCGGCGGGACGTCACGCGAGTGGCGGACCTGCGGCGCGCCCTGGATATCGACGCGGGGTACCTGAGCCGGGTGCTCGGCCGGTTCGAGGCCGACGGCCTGGTGACCAGGCAGCGCTCGGCGGCCGACGCCAGGCGGCAGGACGTCGCGCTCACCAGCGCGGGCCTGGCGGCCGCGGCGGAGCTGGACGCGAGGTCGGACAGCCAGGTCGGCGAGCTGCTCGCCGGGGTAGACCGGCCCAGGGTGCTCACCGCCATGCGGGAGATCACCGACCTGCTGAGCGCGGACGGGGCCGACGCCAGGCCCCGCGCGCGGACCGTGGTGCTCCGCCCGCCCGCGCCCGGCGACCTCGGCTGGGTGCTGCAGCGGCACGGCGCCGTCTACGCCGCGGAGTACGGCTGGAACTCGGAGTTCGAGGCGTACGTCGCCCGGATCATCGCCGAGTACCTGACGGACAGCGACCCGCGGCGCACCGCGGGCTGGGTCGCGGAACTGGACGGGGTCCCCGCCGGGTTCGTGTGCTGCGTGCCCGAGGACGACAGCACGGCGCGGCTTCGGCTGCTGCTCGTGGAGAGCTGGGCCCGCGGCCTCGGCATCGGCGGCCGGCTCGTCGACGAGGTGCTGCGGTTCGCCCGGCAGGCCGGCT
>NZ_JBARCR010001193.1:0-3983 GCF_049794275.1 Trebonia sp. | reverse complement strand
GCCGTCCGAACCTGGCGGCGGCTTCCGCGTCGCGGGCGGCGAGCCAGGCGGTCAGCTCCCCGAGCGTGTGCACCCCTTCCCGGTCGGCGAGCCGCGCCAGCAGCTCCCTGAGCACGACGGCGGTGGCGCGGGCGTCGTCCAGCGCCCGGTGCGATGGCCGTACCGGCGTCCCGAAGTACTCAGCCAGCGTCCCCAGCTTCCTGTCGGGCACCTCGTCGGGGGCAGCCATCAGGTACCTGGCCAGCCGGACCGTGTCCAGCACCTCGAAGCCGGGCCAGCCCAGGCCCGCCGCCGCGCACGCCGCGACCAGGAAGCGCAGGTCGAACGGGGCGTTGTGGGCGGTGAGCACGCTGCCCTCCGCGAACGCGAGCAGGCCGGGCAGCACGGCGGCGACCGGCGGGGCGAGGGCCAGCATCGGGTCGCTGATCCCGGTGAGCTCGGTGATCGGCGCCGGGACCGGCGTGCCCGGGTTGACCAGCGACGTGAACTCGGCGACCACCTCGCCCCTGCGTACCCGGACGGCGCCGATCTCGGTGATCCCCGCCACGTCGGGGGACCAGCCGGTCGTCTCCACGTCCACGACCGTGAAGTCCAGGTCGCGCAGGAGGGCGTCAGCGGCGCTGGTCGCCGCGGGGCTGCCCTGAGTTTCCGTCACGTCAACCACGGTACGGCGGGGTACCGACATTCCGCCGGAATGTCAGTAGCCCCCTCTACCGTGTCCCTGGAGAGCAAAAAGGCAATTCGTTTCCGCTACGAACCGCGGGAGGCGGCGACCATGGTGATCAACTGCGACCGGTGCGAGGCGCGCGGCCTCGGCTGCGGCCACTGCGCCGCGACAGCGCTCGTGGGGGAGGAAACCGATCTCGGGCCCGCCGAACTGCGGGCACTGACTGTGCTCGCGAACGCGGGGCTGATCCCGCCGCTGCGGTACGCGCCGCGAATGGCGAAGGCGTCCTGACCGTGACGCTGTAATTGACGGAATCGGTTGAAGTGGTCCCAGTTTCCTCAATAGCCTCCCTGTATGCCCCAGGTCCGTGCACTGAAGGCCCCCACGTCGATCGCCCGCGCCTCCAAGGGACGGCGCGCCGCCGTCGCGGTCGTCGCCTTCCTGCTGGCGGGCGGGGCCGCCACCGGGGTCTCACAGGCCGCCGGCGCGGCGCCGCAGCCCACGGTCAGCCAGGTGCAGGCGCAGGTCAACCAGCTCACCGCTCAGTTCAACAAGGCCGTCGAGCAGTACGACCAGGTGGCGGAGCAGCTGACAGCGGCGAAGACCAGGCTCAGCCAGGTCAACAAGGAAATGGCCGGCGACCAGGCCAAGTACGACGCCGCACGGCTCAAGGTCGCGCAGATCGCCAACGCCTCCTACATGGACTCCGGGCAGACCTCGCTGGCGGGGCTGCTCACCTCGAACGACGTCGCCCAGGTGCTCGCCGAGGCGTCGATCATCATGCAGCTCACCGGCGCGAGGAACCTGGAGACCCAGTACTTCCTCGGCCTCGCCCAGCAGGTCGGCTCCGTGCAGCAGGAACAGCAGCGCACCGAGCTCGGCATCCAGCAGCTGCTCGGCCAGCGGTCCCAGACGAAGAACCACATCCAGAAGCTGCTCAAGAGCAAGCAGGACACGCTGGACTCGCTGACCGCGACGCAGCAGCAGCAAGTGCTCGCCGGGACCCTTGGCGGCGGCGGCACCACCTCGGGCACGTACACCGGCCCCACCGGCACCCAGGCGGACACAGCCGTCGCGTTCGTCTACAAGCAGCTCGGCTGCCCGTACGTGTACGGCGGCACCGGCCCGTGCGCGGACGGGTTCGACTGCTCAGGGCTCGTGCAGGCCGCCTGGGCGGCGGCGGGCATCTCGATCCCGCGCGACACCTACGACCAGTGGGCCGCGCTGCCGCACGTCTCCGCGTCGTCGATCGAGCCAGGTGACCTGCTGTACTACAACGGCGAGGGCCACGTGGCGATGTACGTCGGCGGCGGGTACATCATCGACGCGCCGTCAACCGGGTATGACGTGGAGAAGATCCCGATGAGTACCGCCTGGTACGCGGACAACTTCGACGGCGCGGCCCGCCCGTAACCCGCTGCCGGGCGCGGCTACACTGATGGGCGCCATGCGCCGCACGCTGATCGTCACCAACGACTTCCCGCCCAGGCGGGGCGGCATCCAGTCGTTCGTGCACGCGCTGGCGCTGCGGCTCGATCCCGGCAAGCTGACCGTCTACGCCCCGCGCTGGGACGGCGCGCGGGAGTTCGACGCGGCCCAGCCGTTCGAGGTGGTCAGGCACCCCACGTCGCTGATGATCGGCGGCCCTGCCGTCACCCGCCGCGCCGTCCAGCTCGTCAGGTCCAGGGGAGCGGAGGCCGTCATCTTCGGTGCCGCCGCGCCGCTGGGGCTGATCACCCCCGCGCTGCGCCGCGCGGGCATCGAGCGCGCGATCGCGATCACCCACGGCCACGAGGCCGGCTGGGCCGCGCTGCCCGTCGCCAGGAACCTGCTGCGCCGCATCGGCGACGAGACCGACGTGGTCACGTACCTGGGCGAGTACTTCCGGGTCCGGCTGGCGCGGGCGCTCTCGCCTGCCGCGGCCGCCCGCATGGTCCAGCTGCACCCGGCCGTCGATGCGGCCCAGTTCCGCCCGGACCCGGTGGCGCGCGACATAGTCAGGGACCGCTACGGGCTCGCCGGCCGCCCCGTTGTCGTCTGCGTCTCCAGGCTGGTCCGCAGGAAGGGACAGGACACGCTGCTCACAGCGTGGCCCGAGGTGCTGAAGAAGGTCCCCGACGCATCCCTGCTGATCGTCGGTTCCGGTCCGCACTCGGCTGCTCTCCATCAGTTGTCCGAACGTACCGGGCTGACTCCAAGCGTCCGCTTCACCGGTCCGGTGCCGGCCGCCGAGCTTCCCGCGCACTACGCGGCCGGGGACGTCTTCGCCATGCCGTGCCGGACCAGGCGCGGCGGCCTCGACGTGGAGGGCCTCGGCATCGTCTACCTGGAGGCGTCGGCGACCGGGCTGCCGGTGGTCGGCGGCGACTCGGGCGGCGCCCCTGACGCGATCCTCGAGGGAGAGACGGGCTACGTGGTCCCCGGCCGCGACACCGGCGCGCTGGCCGGACGGCTCGTCGCCCTCCTCACCGACCCGGCCACCGCCCGCGCGATGGGCGACAAGGGCCGCGCCTGGGTCGAGCGCGACTGGTCCTGGGACCTGACGGCCGCCCGCCTCCGCTCGCTCCTCGAGTAACCCTCCCTAGGAGGAGTACAGCGCCTCGATATCGCTGGCGAACTCCTTGGCCAGCACCGACCGGCGGATGCCCTGCTTGGCGGACAGCTGCCCCTGCTCCTGGGTGAAGTCCGAGTCGAGGATCCGGAACTTGCGGATGGACTCGGCGCGGGAGACCGCCAGGTTGGCGTCGTCGACCGCGTGCTGCACGTCCGCGACGAGGTCCGGGTCATCCTTGAGGTCGGCGACGGTCGCGCTGGCCTGCTTGCCGTGCTGCTCCTTCCACGGCCCGAACGCGTCGGTGTCGATCGTGATCAGCGCGGCCACGAACGGCCGTCCGTCCCCGACGACCATGGCCTGGCCGATGATCAGGTGGCTGCGCAGCCGGTCCTCGAGCACCGCGGGAGCGACGTTCTTGCCGCCGGCGGTGACGATTATGTCCTTCTTCCTGCCGGTGATGCTGAGGAACCCCTCGTCGTCGAGCTCGCCGATGTCGCCGCTGCGGAACCAGCCGTCTTCGGTGAACGTCTCGGCGGTGGCCTCCTCGTTCTGCCAGTACCCGGGGAAGACCGTCTTGCCGTGGATCAGCACCTCGCCGTCGTCGGCGATGCGGACGGCGACTCCGGGCAGCGGCAGGCCGACGCTGCCGATCTTCTGCCGGTCCGGGCGGTTCACCGACACCGCGGCGGTCGTCTCGGTCAGCCCGTACCCCTCGAGCACGGTGACGCCGACGCCGCGGAAGAAGTGCCCGAGCCGCGGCGC
>NZ_JBARCR010001192.1:0-2139 GCF_049794275.1 Trebonia sp. | reverse complement strand
CCAGGAAATCGAACACGTCCGCCGCGGTCACCTCCACCGGGCCCTTCCCGGTCACCGCGAAGAACGTCTTCAGATCAAAGGCTGCCGCCCGCAGCGTGTTCGGCCGGCACCGGCCCGCCACGAACTCCAGATACCGGTCCACCAGCCGGTCTCCGAGGCGGTAACGGACCTGGCCAGGCCCCGAAACGAAACGCTCAAGACACGGAAAGGTGCTCATTTCAGCACCATCCCAGCGCGTGACGCAAGAACACTGAAGCGACACGGATCACCCGTGTATTAAGCGTTCGGCACGCTCGGACCCACGGTGTTCAGTCACCGTATGTGAGGGATCCTTCAACCCTGACCGACAGCGCCAAGTCGAGGCGTTCTGCAGGCATTACCTCGGCGGACTGCATGGATCGCTCACACGTTCTAATTAGACGGTGGACGATGTCAATCTTGCGAATGACCTGCCTGACTGGTGGCCGTACCCCGCGCGGTGCGGCCACGGGCATCCCTGGTCGCCGGGCCACGTCCTGTCTCCCATGTGCGGTGCCTGTGCCGCGCCGACGAAGGCATCTCCGGGCATACCGTAGTCCGGTGCACGACCGACGGCTGCCGCTCAACCTGGTACCGCCCGCCGCACTACCCGCCCGGCGCAGCACCCTCCCGCGACACTGGCGTTCTCAACCCACGGATGTGGTTAGGCGATCGGACGCGAGGTGGCGAGCACAATACCGTGGGGAGCCATCGTCAGCCGACGCAGGGCGACTCAGAGTCTACTGAAACGTTCGATAACCGGCATTTACCAGTCATCCAGCTACAGTGGCCGACGCCAGCCGACAGGCGGGTCTCGTTCGCCGCGGGGGAGTCACCTCGCATCCGAAGCCGTCGCCGGCTCCAGCACGGCCGAGCCGAGCCAGTGGCTTGCCCGCAGCGCGAGCTCTACGTCGCTGCGGTTTTCGCCCACCGGCCGGCCGATGCTCTCCTGTGCCTTGCGGACCCGGTACTGGACCGTGTTCTTGTGCAGCCTCAGCCACTCCGCGGTCGTCTTGTAACTGCCCCCGCTTTCCAGGAAGACCAGCAGGGTCTCGCGCAGCCGGGCATGGTGCTCGTCGTCGGCGGCCAGGCCCGCCAGCGTGCCGAGCACCCACGGCCGCAGCAGTTCCCTGGATGTGAGCATCATCGCCACGGGCGCGACCTGGCTGAACGTTACCGCACGTGGCGCCGGAGATCCTGAGGCGAGCGCGACCGCCTGGGCGGCGGTGGCCTGCTGGTGGGTGACGCGGAACCCTCTCGTGCCCTTCGCCGCGTCGCCGACGGCGAAATGGATGTCGTCGTCCATCTCGGCCTTGTCCACCGCGGCAGCGTCGAACCCGTCCCGGCTCCCCAGCGGCAGCCAGGCCCAGGCGCTCGATTCGTCGCGGGGCAGGAACAGCGGTTCGCCGTGGCAGGCCGCTTGTCCAGCGACGTGGCTGATCGCGCGCTCGAGCCGGGTGATCTCCTCCGTGGTACCCGCCGCGTCGCCCGCCCAGCACACCACCCCCACGTGGTATTGGCGCAACCGGTAGCCGAGGGTAACCTCCGCCGCGCTGACGTCGATCCGCTCGCCCGACAGCAGGTCGCGGATCCGGGCGGCCCGCGCGGCGCTGCGGTTCCGCAGCCAGATCTCCCTTTCCTGCCCGTAGGCCTCGACCATCTTCTCGGATATGTAGTCGATGTAACCAGCGACGGCCCTGGACATGCTCAACGTGGCGGCGCTGACCATCTCGGCGTCAGCCGGGTGCTGAGCCAGTTCCTTGAGCACCCAGTCGGTGAAGCACGCGTGCCCGACCCGGTAGGCGCGCAGCAGCGCGGTCAGCGGCGTGCCGCGCTGCGCCAGCCGGCGCGCGTACTCCACGGCCGCGGCGGGGGCTGGCACGGCGCTCAGGTCGATCCTGTGCTGCATTATCTGAAGGCAGGTGTCCACGTTACTGTCGACGCTGGAAGCGAGCAGGGCGAGCACCGGCTTGTCGTCGCGCAGCTGCGGGATCTCCCGGACGATCGTCTCGTAGACATCCTCGCGCACGACGGCGACTCGGCGGGTGACTGCCGCCGCGACCTCGCTCATCAGTTCGGCGACCGCGGGGCGATCCATATCCACCTGCGGATTCTCGCACA
>NZ_JBARCR010001191.1:0-4619 GCF_049794275.1 Trebonia sp. | reverse complement strand
GCCGGGGACGGCTCGGCCGGCGACGCGGAAGCGGGACCAGCGGCCTCCTCGTGCTCCCGCAACGCCTGTTCGATCCACCCGCCGCCGGCAGAACCACCGCCGCCAGGGCCCTGGCGGGTGTCCCCGGCGGTCACGAGTTGCCCGCCGACCCCGCCGACCCCGCCGGCACCGCCTCGAGAACCCGGTGCCGTTCCACCCGGCCGAAGTTGTAGTACGCGGCGCAGGCGCCTTCCGGCGACACCATGCAGGTGCCGATCGGCGTCTCCGGCGTGCACGCCGTCCCGAACACCTTGCACTCCCACGGCTTCAGCACGCCCTTGAGCACCTCGCCGCACTGGCACGCCTTCGGGTCGGCGACCCGCACCCCGGGCACGGAGAACAGCCGCTCGGCGTCCATCGCCGCGTACTTGTCCCGGACGCGGAGCGCCGAGTGCGAGATGAACCCGAGCCCGCGCCACTCGAAGTACGGCCGCAGCTCCATCGTCTCGCCGATGGCGCGTAGCGCCACCGGGTTGCCGTTCCACGGCACGACCCGCGAGTACTGGTTCTCGATCTCGGCACGCCCGTCAGCGAGCTGCAGCATGAGCATGTAGATGGACTGCAGGATGTCCAGCGGCTCGAAGCCTGCCACCACGACCGGCTTCCCGTAGTCCCGCGCGATGAACTCATACGGCCGGCAGCCGATGACCGTAGACACGTGCCCCGGCCCGATGAACCCATCGAGCCGCAGGTCGGGGGAGTCCAGGATGGCCTTGATCGCCGGCACGATCGTCACGTGGTTGCAGAACACCGAGAAGTTCGTCAATCCCTCGGCGGCGGCGCGCAGCATCGTCATCGCGGTGGACGGCGCCGTCGTCTCGAACCCGATCGCCATGAAGACGACCTGACGGTCCGGGTTCTGACGCGCGATCTTCAGCGAGTCGAGCGGCGAGTACACCATCCGGATGTCCGTCCCTGACGCCTTGGCGTCAAAAAACGACCCGCTAGACCCGGGCACCCGCATCATGTCCCCGAACGAGGTCATGATCACGTCCGGCCGCGCCGCCAGGTGCATCGCGTCGTCGACCCGGCCCATCGGGATCACGCAGACCGGGCAGCCGGGCCCGTGTACCAGCGTGACGGACTCGGGCAGGTAGTCCTCGAGGCCGTGCTTGTAGATCGTGTGGGTATGCCCGCCGCACACCTCCATGAGCTTGTACTGCCGGCCGGGCTCGCACAGCGCCGCGATCTTGGCCGCGAGCGCGCGGGCCTGGTCCGCGTCACGGAATTCGTCGACAAATCGCATCGCCGGCCGCTCCCTTACTCGATCAGTGACTCCTGCAACGCCTTGATCTCGTCCTCGTACGCCTGGCCGATCCCCTCGAGGAACGCCATGGCCGCGGCCGCCTCGGCCTCGTCGATCTTGGACAGGGCGAAGCCGACGTGGATCAGCACCCACTCGCCTGGCTTGGGCGGGTCGTCAGCCAGCAGCCCGATGTTGATCAGCCGCTTGACGCCGCTGACGTTCACCTTGGCGAGGTCGGGCTGCTCTGGGTGGAGCTCGACCACCTCACCCGGTATGCCGAGACACATGTGACACCTCCTCCGGATCCGGATCCGGGTCCGCATCTGACACGAGAGCCGCAATGGCGAGCTCCCAGAACACCTGGTAAATCGTGGTCTGCGCCTCCTGGATCCGGTGGATCGACGTGGTAGGCGCCACGAACAGGTAGTCGATGCTGTCCAGTTCGGCCATCTTGCCGCCGTCGTAGCCGGCCAGCCCGATGGTGAGCATCCCGCGCCGGCTCGCCTCGTCGAAGGCGCGCAGCAGGTTCGGCGAGTTGCCGCTGGTCGACAGCCCGACGGCGATGTCGTCCCGGCCGCCGAACGCGGCGAGCTGCCGCGAGAACACCACGTCGACGCCGATGTCGTTGCACAGCGCCGTCACCACGGCCGTGTCGTTGGCCAGCCCGAACGCCGGCAAAGCCGGAACGCCGCCGCCCGGATCCAGGAACAGCGTCGCCAGCTGCTGCGCGTCCGTGGCACTGCCGCCGTTGCCGAACGCGAACAGCTGTCCGCCGGCCAGGAACCGGCCGGCGGCCCGCCGCGCGCACTCCGCCAGCCGCGCGCCGTCGCGCTCGCAGATGACCCGCCGTAGCTGCAAGATCTCCTCGGCCTTGGCCGTCGTGGAGGCGCGCACCTGCTCGAGCACGGCGGACAGGTCCGACGAGTCCGCGTAGAGGAACGGGTACAGCGCCTCCATCGCGGCAGTGCCATCCGAGGGGCCGTCCGTGGGGCCGTCCGTGGAGCCGTTCGTGGGGCCGTCCGTTGGCGGCGTGCTCATCAGGTCACCGCCTCCCCGGCGCGCTGCACCACGGCGATCGCCTCGCTGGCGTGCACCAGGATCGTGTCGCCTGCCGCGGCGGACACCAGCGCGACGCTCACCTCCTCGCAGGTGCCCTGGCCGGTGTCGACGACGGCGAGCGAGTCGGGCAGCAGCCGCAGCACCGTGACCTCCACGGCGATGTCCCCGCAGGTGATGCAGTGGTCGCCCTGGCATTCGGTCATCGCACGACCTCGGGACCGAGCACCCCCGGCTGTTCGAAGAACACGTGCACCAGCTCCCATAGCACGTGGTAGGTGGTCACCTGCAGTTCCTTCACTACCCGCGGATCGCTGGAGGCGACGATCAGCAGGTGGTCGACCGCGGGACTGGCCGCCACCCGGCCGCCGGACCCGCCCGCCAGCGCGATCGTCAGCAAGCCCATCTCATGTGCCGCCTCGAGCCCCGCGAGCACGCTCGGGCTGGCGCCGTCGGCGGAGATCCCCATGGCGATGTCAGCAGGCCGGGCCACGGCGCGCAGCTGGCGGGCGAAGATCGCCGCCACGCCTTCCCGCTCGGCTATCCCGGTGACCGTGGCCACATCTGTCGTCAGCGAGATGGCGGGCAGCGCGCGCTTGCCGACGATCACGGGGTGCACGAACTCCACCGCGACGTGCTGCGCGTCGGCGCTCGGCCCGCCGGTGCCGAAAACGATGAGCTTGCCGCCCCGGTGGAAACGCACCGCCATCGCGTGACAGGCATCAGCGACGGCGCCCGCCTGCCTGGCCAGGTCACGCGCGGGCTCGCTGCGCAACTCGAACAGCTGGCAAACCTCGGGCGGCGGTGGCGTCACCGTTGAAGCCATAGCAGCACCGTAAGACACTTCTGGGGGGTAGTCCAGCCTTCCCGCGGACACTTCTGGCGGCCGTCCGCGCCAGCACCACGAGCCACGCGACGGCCAGCAGCGCGAACAGCACCACGCTCGCCCAGCGCAACACCTCGGAATCCGTGCGGGCGGCCAGCGCGATCGTCCCTGTCACGCAGGTCCCGACCGGGAACGTGAAGCTCCACCAGGTCGGCCCGAACGGCATCCCGCCGCGTACCGCCCGCGCCGTCAGCGCCGCCGCGATGGCCAGCCACAGCATCGCGAACCCCCACGTCGGCAGCCCGTACAGCAGGGCGAACACGTCAGCCCCCGCCGGGTACGGCGCGCGCAGCCCCAGCCCGGCGACCCGCGCCAGGTTCCCTGCCGCGGTGATCGACTGCCCAAGCGGCCCGAGCACGATCCAGCAGGTGGGCACCATGACGGCGGGCAGCGTCTTGTAGGTGACCAGCCGCGACCACACCAAGGGGATGATGATCATCGACGCGAACAAGCTGATGCCGAACATCGCGTAGCACCCCGCCAGCAGCGTCAGCCGCGCCTGACCGGCCGCGGCGTACGGCACGAGCAGCGCCCCGTTCGCCGCGGACACCATCGGCGGGACCACCGGCATCAGCCAGCCGCCGAACGCCCCGTCCGCCTCGATCTGGTGCCGCGTCATCATCAGGTACGGGATCCAGCAGGCGGTGATCAGCCCGAGCACGGTCCCCAGCGCCCACAGCGCCCAGTCGGTGTCCACCGCCGCGCTGAGCCCCAGCCAGTCCCTGCCGACCAGCAGCGTCCCGCCGCCGACGGTCATCAGCGCCATCGCCGGCGCCCCCCAGAACTGCGCCATGACCGGGTTGGCCGCGTGCGCGAGCGCCCGCTCCCTGTGCCGGAGCCACTGCGCCGCGAGCGCGCCGGTGAAGACGACGAGCAGCGCGGCGGCCAGCACCCACACCGCCAGCGCGAACGCGCGCAGCCCCGGGACGCGCAGCGGCAGCGTCGCCGCCGCGATCGCCACGATCCCGGTGCCCATGACAGCCGCGAACCAGTTCGGTGCCACGCCGAGCACCACGTCTCCCAGCCGGTGCTTCTCTTCCCTTATCCCGAACGGGCGCGGCTGACTCTGGAGCTGATCGATCATGACATCGAGCATCACCGCGATCCGCCCCCGCCGGGTAGACGCGAATCGGGCATGGAGCCATAACCTGACGTTATGACACTTCCTGAACGGGTGACCGACCTGATGCCGTTCGACCTGCTGCTCTCCGTAGCCCGGCTGGGCAGCCTCGGGCTCGCGGCGCGGGAGCACGGGATCTCCCAGCCGGCCGCCAGCACTCGCATCCGGCGGCTTGAGCGCCGCCTGGGCGTGGCGCTGATCGAGCGGTCCCCGCACGGCTCGCGGCTGACCGCGCACGGCGAGCTGGTCGCCGGCTGGGCGCAGGCGGCGGT
>NZ_JBARCR010001190.1:0-2701 GCF_049794275.1 Trebonia sp. | reverse complement strand
GGCCGCCCTGGCCGCTGCGCCCGCCGCCGCGGCCCCGCCCATAGCCGGACGCCGGCGAGGACGCCCGGTAGGTCTCCCGCCGCGCCAGCGTGGTCAGCTCCGGGTTCACTTCGCGGTGGTCGTCGTCGGTGAACAGGTCGTAGAGCCGGCGGCCGACCAGCATGTGCTGCCACAGCGGCACCGGCCGGTGCTCGTCGACGATCACGTCGGTGCCGCCGCGCACCTGGGACAGCCAGTCGCCGAACTCCTCGGCGTTGCTCACCGTCGCCGACAGCGCCACCACCCGCACCGACTCGGGCAGGTGGATGATGACCTCTTCCCACACGGCGCCGCGGGCGCGGTCCGCCAGGTAGTGCACCTCGTCGAGCACCACGTAGCCGAGGTCGCGCAGCGCCGGCGAGCCGGCGTAGAGCATGTTGCGCAGCACCTCGGTGGTCATGACCACGATCGGCGCGTTGCCGTTGACGCTGTTGTCGCCGGTCAGCAGGCCCACGGTGTCGGCGTCGTACCGGCGCACCAGGTCGCTGTACTTCTGGTTGGACAGCGCCTTGATGGGCGTGGTGTAAAAGCACTTCCGGCCCTGCTGCAGCGCCAGGTGGACGGCGTACTCGCCCACCACGGTCTTACCCGACCCGGTGGGCGCCGCGACGAGCACCCCGTCTCCCGCGGTCAGCGCGCCGCAGGCGGCCACCTGGAACCGGTCGAACTCGAAGTCGTAGAGCTCACGGAACGAGGTGAACTCCGGGGCCGCCTGCCGCTCGCGGAACCTGGCGTACTGCTCAGCCGGGCTCACCGCCGGTGTGCTCATAGCCTCAAGACTAGGCGGTTAGCTATGTGAGCTGTCCGCGTCGACCCGCTCGACGTCGTCGATCGGCGAAAGCTCGTCGTCGGCCAGCCCCGCGTACGGGTCGGGGTTCAGCCGGGCGCGGCGCTTGTCGTTGAAGTAGACGAAGACCTCGGCGATCTCGACGAGCCCCACGCACAGCCCGCCAAAGATGAGCATCGTCCACGGATCGGGGCTCGGGTTGACCATGCCCGCGAACACGAAGACGCCGAAGATGAGCGCCTTGCGCCACTTGCGGAACCGCTCGTGGGTGAGGATGCCCGCGATGTTCAGCATGGCGAGGACCAGCGGCAGCTCGAACGCGATGCCGAAGCCGAGCAGCATGCCGGTGAAATAGCCAAGGTAGGTGTCGAAGCTCGGCAGCACGAGCACCCCGTGCGGCGCCAGGCCGAGCAGGTAGTGCAGCCCCCGGCCCATTACGTAGTAGGCGAGGAAGGCGCCGCCGACGAACAGCGGGACCGCGGTGCCGGTGAACATGTAAGCCCAGCGCTTCTCGCGGGAGTACAGGCCGGGCGCGATGAACGCCCAGAGCTGGTACAGCCAGACCGGGCAGGTGACGATCAGCGCGATGAAGAAGGCGACCTTGATGCGGATGAAGAGCGGGTCGAAGACGCCGTTGGCGACGAGCGAGTCACCGACGATGTGGCAGCCGCTATGCCCGTTGATGGTCGCGGAGCAGAACGGGCGTATGACCCACTGGATCGTGGGGTTGGAGTAGTAAAGCGCGATGCCCATACCGATCGCGATCACGATGATCGCCTTGAGCAGCCTGTTACGCAGCTCGCGCAGATGATCCATCAGGGGCATCCGCCCGTCCGGGTTCTCCCGGCTCTTGGCGCGTACGTAGCGCTGCCCCACGATTCGGGCGCCTTCGAAGGCGGAGCCCTTGTCGGCCATGACCCTCTCTTCCGCAGCCGGGTGGGCTAGGGGTCAGCGAGTCTGCTTGCTGTCCGTCGCGGTCGTGCCGTTGGCGCCGACCGTCTGCTGAAGGCTGTTGAGCTGCTCCTGCAGCGCTGCGATCTGCGCCTGCGCGTCAGGGGCGGCCGGGGTCGCAGCCGGGGTGGCCGGGGGCGCCTGAAGCTGCGCCGGGGCAACGGCCGGAGTGGCGTCCGCCGTGGCCGGGGCGCCCGGAGCACCAGGCTCGTCCTCCTCGTGGAGGCCCGACACTTCCTTCTTCAGAATGCGCATCGACTGGCCGAGGGAACGAGCCGCGCCGGGCAGCTTGCGCGACCCGAACATCAAGACGAACAGGATGACGATGACCAGGATCAGCCACGGTTTGTCAAACAGGCCGTCAAACATATGCGTCCTCTGCAACGAGTAGTGAGTTCAGCACGCCGAGACTCATTTCGGGTCTGAGTCTACACTTCATTCGTGGTGCGGCCAGGTTCGGATTGGCGGGTTGGCCCGCGAAGTCAGGAGCGCAGCCGCTCCAGCAGGTTACCGTTCCACACCATGATCGTGTACTCGTGGTAGTGGTACGTCCGCGCAGGCTGCCCGAATGTCGCGATCGCCTCGGGCCTGGTCACCACGGCGGCGCCCACGGTCGACGCGACCACGAAGTTCGCCCGGTGCCGCGCGGGGTCGTACCAGGAGCGGTTCGCTTCCCACTTCCGTGCGCCGAGGAACCGGCCGCCAGGGCCGGCCGGCCCCGCGGGGCGCAGCGTGATGTTCCCCTGGCCCTCCACCGTCACGATGTTGGCCTGCGTATAGCCGCTGAGCCCGTAGCTGAGGTGGTGCGCGGTCAGCCACGCCGTCAGGTCCTCGAAAACCGGCGCCTGGGCCGGCTGCGCGGCGCCGTAGGCGAGCATGGCCGCGTAGCAGGCGACCCCGGCCGCCAGCGCCGCGCTCGCGACG
>NZ_JBARCR010001189.1:0-3573 GCF_049794275.1 Trebonia sp. | reverse complement strand
GCCAGTGGCCTCGCGCTCTCCAGCCAGTCTGCCCCGACGGGCAAGAGCGCCGCGGCGGTCACGCAGCCCTCGAGCCACACCGCGCACGCCCCGCTCACGTCCCAGCCGGCCACGCCCGCCAGCGCGGCACCCGCGCCCTCCGCTACGGCGCCCGCCCCGGCGCAGCCCGCCGTCACTGCATTGCACATCGCCAGCGCCGCGGGATTCGGTCCCGGCGGTCTCGCCGACGGCGACAACTCGCGGGTCGCGTCGAACGCGATCACCCGGGGTGCCCAGGCGCCGTGGCAGAGCCAGTGGTACGCGACGGCCCAATTCGGCAACCTCAAGCAGGGCACCGGCCTGCTCCTCGACCTGGGCCGGACGGCCACGATCACCAGTGTCCGGATCGATCTCGCCAGCTACCAGGGCGCGAACCTGCAACTGCGGGTCGGCGACACGGACGGCGCCCTGTCCAGCCTTCGGGTCGCGGCGGCGGCCGACGACGTGGGCGGCACGGTCCGGCTGCACCTGCGGTCACCGCAACAGGCCAGGTACGTGCTGATCTGGTTCACCCTGCTGCCGCCGAACGGCGCCGGACAGTACCAGGCGAGCGTCTACCACGTCGTCGTGAACGGGCGTCCCTGACTGTGGGCGGGATGATCACCGCCCGGCGCCGGGCCGGCCTGGCCGCGGCGCTGGGGGTGGTGGCTCTCGCCGTCCTCGGCTACGCCGCGTTCGAGTTCAGCGGCCAGGTCACCGCCCCGCGCGCGGCGAGCTCGCCTGTCAGCCATCAGCAGGCGGCCGCGAAACCGCCGGGGCCGAATACCACGCAGCCCCTCGCCACCCCCGCGCCCGTCGCCACCACCGCCGTCACCGCGACGCCTAAGGCGACCGTCACGCCGCGGGCGCAGACGCTCGTGCCGGTCAGCGCCATGGCGTTCGGCCCGCAGGGCACGGCCGACGGCGACAACCCGCAGATCGCCGCCCGGGTGCTCACCGACCCGGCGATGGGCTGGGTGAGTCAGTGGTACGCCACGCCCAGCTTCGGCGACCTCAAGCAGGGCACCGGCCTGCTCCTCGACCTGGGCCGGACGGTCACCGTCACCACCGTCACGCTCAACCTCGGGAGCCCGCCGGGCACGGCGCTGGAGCTGCGGCTCGGCGCGGCGCCGGACCTCACCGCCCTGCCCGTGGTCACGACCGCCACGGCCACCCGCGACCAGCTGAGCCTGCCGCTGGCCAGCCCGGCCAAGGCGCGCTACGTGCTGCTGTGGTTCACCAGGCTGCCGCCCGACGACGCGGGCACCTACCAGCTGTTCGTGCATCAGGTCGCGATCCAGGGCCACCCTTAGCGAACCCGGTTACGCTAAGCCCGTGCAGACAGAAACCCCGCTGGTCGGCGTCGTGATGGGCAGCGACTCGGACTGGCCGGTAATGCGGGCCGCGGCCGAGGCGCTCGACGAGTTCGGCGTGCCGAACGAGGCGGACGTCGTCTCGGCGCACCGGATGCCCAGGGAGATGATCGCCTACGGCGAGCGCGCCGAAGAGCGCGGGCTCCGCGTCATCATCGCCGGCGCCGGCGGCGCCGCGCACCTGCCGGGGATGCTCGCGTCGGTGACGCCGCTGCCTGTCATCGGCGTGCCGGTGCCGCTGAAGTACCTCGACGGCATGGATTCGCTGCTTTCGATTGTGCAAATGCCGGCGGGCATTCCGGTGGCGACGGTGGCGGTCGGCGGGGCGCGTAACGCAGGCTTGCTCGCGGTGCGCATCCTGGCCGCGGCGGACCCGTCGCTGCGCCGCAAAATGACCGAATTCCAGGCGAGTCTCACGGCACAGGCCCGCGCGAAAGGCGCGGCTCTGCGCTCCATGCGGTAGCCAGTTATCCAGAACGGACCCGGCCGCCTCACCAGCGTCCCATTACTCTCAGCATGTTCGTGCGCCCCTCCTGCCTCCCTGTTTTGACAGGGTTAGATATCGTGTTGAAGCGCGGTAGCTGCTCGCGGGAGTTTTATCTGTGAGGCGTTAGGGCATTCTGAGAGCAGCACCGCCAATCGAAACAGGAACGGTCGCATGTGGCCGGTGGGGAGACCGGGCACATTGCGCTAATACGTCATGGGGGAGACATGAGCTTTTCTGTCACTAGGAAGCGTCCATTCCGCTCGCTGGGTTTGTACCGCAGCAGTGGCAAGCACGCCGCGCCGCGCGGCGGAATACAGTGGCCGCCGCGTCCGGCTGCGGGAGCGGAGGTGCACCGCCCGGCCCACGCGGCGTCGGTGCCGAGCCCGCGCGAGCCCGTTCAGAACCCCGTCCAGGAGCCCGTCCAGGAGAAGGCCGCCGACCCGGATGCGGCCGCCGGCAAGCAAGAGGTGGCCTGAAGCGGCCAGCCGGCGCGCAGCGCCCGTTCGGTGACCTGGCGCAGGGCACCGTTACGATCTGGGCATGAGCACGTTTGACCTGTCTGAAGAACACCAGGCGCTGCGGGAAGCCGTCCGCGCCCTCGCCGACGACAAGATCGCACCGCGGGCGGCCGAGATCGACCGGACCGCGGAGTTCCCCTGGGACGTGTACGAGGCGCTGGTCAAGGCCGACTTCCACGCGCTGCACATCCCCGAGGAGTACGGCGGCGCGGGCGGCGACGCCCTGGCCACGGCGATCGTCATCGAGGAGGTCGCCAGGGCCTGCGCCACCTCGTCGCTGATTCCCGCGGTGAACAAGCTCGGCACGATGCCGCTGCTGATCGGGGCGTCGGATGAGGTCAAGCGGCACTATCTGCCGCCGGTGGCGCGCGGCGAGGGAATGTTCTCCTACGCCCTGTCCGAGCCGGAGGCCGGCTCGGACGCGGCCGCCATGCGCACCAGGGCGGCGCGGACGGGGGACGGCTACGTGCTCAACGGCGTGAAGCGGTGGATCACCAACGCCGGGGTGTCGAAGTTCTACACCGTGATGGCGGTGACCGATCCGGAGGCCGGGCCGAACGGGATCTCGGCGTTCGTGGTGGAGGACGGGGACGCGGGCTTCTCGTTCGGCGCGCCGGAACACAAGCTGGGCATCAAGGGGTCCCCGACGCGCGAGCTGTACTTCGACAACTGCGAGATCCCCGCCTCCCGGCTGGTCGGCGACGAGGGCCAGGGCTTCAAGATCGCGCTGCGCACCCTGGACCACACGCGGATCACGATCGCGGCGCAGGCGCTGGGCATCGCACAGGGCGCGCTCGATTACGCGGTCGGCTACGTGAAGGAACGCCGGCAGTTCGGCCACGCGGTCGCCGACTTCCAGGGCGTGCAGTTCATGCTCGCCGACATGGCCATGAACCTGGCGGCGGCGCGGCAGCTCACCTACGCGGCGGCCGCCAAGTCGGAACTGGCGATGGCGGGAAAGAAGGTCGAGGACCTGACGTTCTTTTCCTCGGCCGCCAAGTGCCTGGCCTCGGACGTGGCGATGTCGGTCACGACGGACGCCGTGCAGCTGCTCGGCGGCTACGGCTACGTCAGCGACTACCCGGTCGAGCGGATGATGCGGGACGCGAAGATCACCCAGATCTACGAGGGCACCAACCAGATCCAGCGCATGGTGATGGCCCGCCAGCTGCTCAAG
>NZ_JBARCR010001188.1:0-4974 GCF_049794275.1 Trebonia sp. | reverse complement strand
CCTGGTAACCGCGGATTACTCCGGTCTGTTCCAGTCGGCGAACCCGCCGCAGGCACGGCGACGGCGAGAGACCGACGCGTGCAGCGAGCTCGTCATTGCTGATCCGGCCGTGCTTCTCGAGCGTGGCAAGTATCGACCGGTCGATGTCGTCCATATTGGCAGAATATTGCGCACTGTGGGTCTCTACCACACTCCTGTCTCGCGATCTGTTGCTATTTACTGCCAAAATTGCTGAGATGGCTGGCCTTAATGACGCCTACCGGCCACTCTCCTGGGTGGGGCGTGACACAAATCTGTCAACTGGAAGGGTTATCCATGTCGGGCAGCAGCACGATCGCTATCCACGCCGACCGCGATGTCTATCCCAGCCGGGCGGTCGCGCGGCCCATCTACCAGACAGCGGCGTTCTGGGCCGAGGACGCAGAGCAGTTCGCGCAGGTCGCCGTCGACCCGCGGGGCCACGACTTTTACACCCGCTACGGAAACCCGAACCACGCCCAGGTTGCGGCGGTAGTCGCCGAGCTCGAGCACGCGGAGGCGGCGATGGTCACCGCGTCCGGGATGGCCGCGCTCACCACTGCGGTACTGGGGCTGGTGAGTGCCGGCGACCATGTCATCGGGCAGCAGTCCACGTACGGCGGCACGGCGTCGGTCCTGCTGAATCTGCTGCCGCGGCTGGGCATTACGACCACGCAGGTCGACCAGACCGAGCCTGGGGCCTTCGAGCGGGCAGTAACGCCCCGGACCCGCCTGATCCTGCTGGAGTCACCGAGCAACCCGCTCCTGCAGATCACCGACCTGCGATCCATCGCAGCCATGGCCCGGACGCGCGGCGTGCTGACCCTGGCTGATAACACCTTCGCGACACCTCTCAATCAGCGACCGATTGACTTGGGCATCGATCTGGTCTGGCACAGCGCCACCAAGTACCTTAACGGCCACTCCGACGTGTCCGCCGGGGTGCTGGCCGGACCGGCGGAGATCCTGAACCAGATCTGGGACGTCGCCGTGCTCACCGGCGCGGTGCTTGGCCCGTTCGACGCCTGGCTGCTGCTGCGCGGTATCCGCACCCTTCCGATGCGCATGCCACGGCACGACAGCAACGGCCAGGCGCTCGCCGAAGCGCTCAGCGAGCATCCTGCTGTTTCTCGGGTGCATTACCCGGGACTGCCGAGCCATCCGCAGCACGCGCTGGCGGCCAGCCAGATGCGAGGGTTCGGTGGAGTGCTCGCCGTCGAACTCGCAGGCGGCTACGAGGCCGCTGACGCATTCATCGGCCGGCTCGCCCACTTCCACCGCTCGGCAAGCCTCGGCGGGGTGGAGTCGTTGGCAGTGCACCCGGCAGCCATGTGGCGCGGGATGCTCAGCGAACAGGACATCGCCGCGTCCGGGGTCCCGTTGAACCTGGTCCGCCTGGCCGCAGGCACAGAAGACACCGAAGACCTCGTCACCGATGTGCTCGCGGCCGCGGACGCGGTCGCGGCGGCCACCGGCTCCAACTGACCGAAGGGCCACCTGTATGCGACGCCAACGCCAATTCGCCCAGATCGACGTCTTCTCCCCCACCCCTTATCTTGGCAACCCGGTGGCCGTGATCCTCGACGCCGAGGATCTCGAAGACGCGGACATGCAGCGCATTGCTCGATGGACGAATCTGTCCGAGACGACGTTCGTCCTGCCGCCGACCACTCGTGAGGGGGACTACCGGTTGCGGATATTCACCCCGGGCGGCGAGCTGCCCTTCGCCGGCCACCCGACGCTCGGTTCTGCGCACGCCTGGCTGGAACTGGGCGGCACGCCAAAGATCGCGGAGCGCCTCGTTCAGGAGTGCGATGCCGGCCCGGTCGAGGTACGACGGCGCGCCGGGTTGTTGTCGTTCGCGGCCCCTCCCACCCGTCGCAGCGGGGACATCGAGGAGGAGTACCTCGGTCAGATCGTCGATGCGTTCGGCATCGATCACGACCAAGTGCTCGCCCACCAGTGGGTGGACAACGGGCCCGGCTGGGCCGTCGTACGGCTCGCGACGGCGCGCGAGGTACTGGAACTGCAGCCGGATCTGTCGCGGATCCCTGCCGCGATGGTCGGCGCGATCGGCGCCTACCCTGAGGGCAGCGAGCACGCATTCGAGCTGCGCACGTTCGCACCGGGGGTCGGCGTCCCCGAGGATCCTGTCTGCGGCAGCATGAACGCCGCCGTGGCGCAATGGTTCTTGCGCACCGGCGCGGTACCGGGCTGCTACCGCGTCTCTCAGGGCGGACGGCTGGACCGAGCCGGAGACGTCACGATCACAGCCGACCCTGACGGCACCATCTGGGTCGGCGGGAACACGAACACCCTGTTCCACGGCACGGCCTATGCGTAGCAGGTCAGTGGCTCGATCCGGCGAGAACGCCGCGCTGCGCAGCGGTGGCGAGTCTCCACGCGATCTCCATACAATCTCTACACGATCTCGGCCGCAGTCCCTTTACATCTGCATTAGCCCTTGATTTCGCAAGGGCCGGGAGGCTGATCACGAGTAGTCACTCGCTTTCCGGATTTGGGTCATGCTATGCCGCGGCGGGGGCCGTGGCCTTGGTTGCTAGTGCACGGTTAGCGCGATAGCTACTTCTAGCCTGCCGCATTTGCCAACATGCGCCCGTATCGTGGATTGGCTCGAACTCGTGTCCGGGGGCGGAGTTCCCATAATGCATGACACAGGAAACAGGCAGCCAGACCTGCTGGAGTCGGGCTGGTCTGGGCAGTGGTTGGCTAACAAGTCAAGATTCCTTATCGCGTCGGCGTTCATGGCGCTGGGTGTCGGCCTGGTAATTGCCACACTCGTCGCCGTGCATTACCACGCGCAGGCGAACGGGCTCCGGCACCTGCCGAGGTCACCGCATTCACCGGTGCCTGCAGCTGCCGCAGCATTGCCGCGGGTTTCCAGCAGCACCGTAGCACTTCCCGAAGATGCGCCCGTCCGCGGCAAAGTCGCGATCGTTATGGTTGATCACATTCCCGGCGGGAACGCTGAACTGCTGATCATGGCCTACATTTCCGGAGGGAGGGCGCATACTAGATACGCACTCATGGGAAGTAACTGCCTGAGCAACAGTGCTGATCATTTGTGGGCGAGCGGAGTCACGGACGACCAGGGCAGCGCCGTTCTGACCGGGCGCCCCTGGACCAGTAACTCGAGAGATTACTACTGGGCCTGGACCCAGCCCTCGGCAGGAGCAACGCCGCCGCCAGCGCTTCACGAGCCATCGACTGACCGAGTGCTATGCGCGCCGTATCAGCTGCACGGACGTTTCAAGATCATCATCTAGTACGAGCGTGCGCCGCGATACGCCGGTCCTGGCGCAGTTACCACATGCAAGAGGCCGGTTCCCTGTTCGAGAACCGGCCTCTGCCTTTGGTAGCGGGGGCATCGTCATACCAGCGTTCTAGCTCGTCGGTCGCCTCACTGCGTCTCAGCTATCCAGGACCGGCCAAGCCTGTCGTGGTTACCGTTCTGGTTAACCGGGATCCCCCTGGGGGTCATTCAAAATCGCTGGAACGCTTGTCCGAATAGCTCGGCCAGGCAGCTTCCAAGTGGCTCTTGCTATTGCTGTTACCGTTGCTGTATTTGCGCAATGCGCGTCTGCACCCGGCCACAGTGGCTCCTTCAGGTGCGTTGCTCGGCGCTCGGGCTCAGCGTGTCGGTTTCCGGGGAGGGCTGATCCTTGGGCAGCAGCACGGCTGCTACTAGGCCGAGCAGGGCGATGAATGCCAGGACGATCATGGCGATCCCGTAAGACCGGTTGGCGTCGGCGAGGCCGGCGACCAGGATGGTGCCGGCGATCGCGGTGCCGATGGATGATCCCAGGTTGGACACGCTGCGCGACAGACCGGAGATTTCCCCCTGGAGCTTCTCCGGGAAGGCGGATTGCACCACGTTGACCGAGGGGGTGAGCATGACGCCGACGCCCAGGCCGATCAGGAACAGCCCGGGGGCGAAGTACCAGGCGCCGGGGTGGCCCTTCACCTGGACCAGCAGCACGATGATGCCGATGATGGTGATCACGAACCCGGCCATGATCAGCGTCCGCTGCTGGAACCGCCTGACCAGGCGCCCGGCGGCCAGTGAGGACAGCAAGATGCCTACGGTGGCGGCGGTGAAGATCACGCCGGTCTGGATCGCGTTGTAGTGCCGCACTGTCTGCAGGTAGACGGACACGACGAACGACGTGCCCAGCAGCACCGCCCATTGCACGTTCTGGGTTACCAGGGCCCGGTTCGAGGTGCGGTTGCGGAACAAGCCAGTGGACAGCAGGGCCTCCTTTCCGGCCCGCTCGCGGCCGCGGATCCAGAGGTAGAACCCGGCCAGGATCAGCACTCCCACCACGAGCAGGACCGCCATCAGCACCGCGTTCTTATCGGCCGCCAGGATTCCCCCGACCAAGACCACCAGGCCCGTGGCGGACAGCACCGCCCCGACGGTATCGAAGGGACGGCCCGGGTCGGCGGGCACCGGGTCGACGAGGCCGCGGCCGAGCACCAGGATGATCACGATGATGAGGGCCTGGAAGACGAAGGCGGCCCGCCAGCTGATACTCGTAGTGATCAGGCCGCCGATCAGCGGCCCGGTGGCGGCGCCGACACCGCCCATGCCGCTGATCAACCCGAACGCCCGCGCACGAGACTTGATGTCGGTGAACAGCATGGTGGTGAGGATGTAGACGGGCGGGATCAGCAGGGCGGTGCCGACGCCCTCGAAGATGGAGTTGCCCAAGATCAGTACGCCGAGCCCGGGTGAGGCGGCGCTGATTATGGCGCCGACCCCGTAGATCAGCAGCCCGAGCTGAAACAACCGTTTGCGGCCATAACGATCGGTCAGCTTGCCGCACGGGATCATCAGCGCGGCCATCACCAGCAGGAACAACGTGATGCAGACCTGGACGCCCTGGACGTCGGTGTGCAGGTCCTGGCTGATGTCGTTGATCATGACGTTCATGT
>NZ_JBARCR010001187.1:0-2839 GCF_049794275.1 Trebonia sp. | reverse complement strand
GCGTCTTCGAGGTCCGCCGGGCTGACGCGGCCCCAACAGTGCTCAACCTCGTCGACGACCTCGAGTACCGCGTGTACGGCCTCGCCCAGTCGCCGTCGCGGAACTCGTTCATCATCGGCATGCTGCTGCCGCTCGCCGACGACGACTCGGCATGGCTCGCCTCGGGGACCGAGTCGTTCCACCGGGAGACCGAGGCCAGGCAGCTCGCCCGGCTGGCGATGGAGATGGCCACGCGGGAGCCGGAACTAGTGTTTCGCAACCCGGAGAAGGTCAAGCAGGGCTGGGAGCACATGCGGCGGGACCGGGAGGAGTTCCTGGCGTTCTTCGGCACCGACGAGATCGTGCTGCCCACGGCCGCGGCCGAAGGGCGGCTGAACGACTACTACCGGCAGCGGCGGGACGTGGCGCTGGCCGCGCGCGGCCGCCACCGGGCGGTCAGCGAGACCGGCGAGACCACGTTCGTGATGCCGGACGGGTTCTTCGAGTTCCGCACCGTCGGCGTCATCTACGACCCGACCGACGGTTTCGTCGTGGTGCCGGAGTACGGGATGCTGCGGGCGATGTTCGCCAACCCGGCGCTCGCGGCCGACCGGGAGCACGCCAGCGTGCTGCGGGCGTACCTGCGCGAGGACTCGATCCCGCCGCTGCCGCTGCAGCGCCTCGCGGCGGCGTTCCCTCGCACCGTCGACGCTGTCTTCCAGCGGGTGCTCGGGAGCAAAAACTTCATTTGGATTCAGAACGGGCCCGGCCTTCTCCGCAAGCGCAAGCCAGGCCACTACGCGCGCGAGCCGTTCCCCGGGGTGGCTGTGCTCAGCGACCGGGTGGTCGAGCTGGCGCGGGCTACCGCTCGGGCGGGGTGAAGTCCGGGTCGAGCTCGATGAAGGCGTCGACCACGCCCATGTAGGCGAATGCCGCGAGCGTCCATTCGGCCGGCTGCCCGTGCAGGCCGGGACCGGGCAGCGGCGCGTTGAGCAGGGTGTCCACCAGGGCCGCCTCCCCGGAGTCGTCGCCGCCCGCGGCGGCGCGTACCTGTACGTTGCGCAGCGCCACGCTCTGCACCAGCAGGCCGCCGGCGAGTTGCATGTGCTCGATCGTCGCGGCCGGGTGGCGCATCCGCAGGCCAAGCTCCGCCGCCAGGAACCCGAAGACCGCGACCAGCGAGTCCCTGGATACCCGTTGTGATTGTTCGAGGGCCGCGGCGATCTTCTGCCGCGCCTCGCCGCTGCGCGTGGAGCCGAGGGTCGCGGACAGCGCCATGTGCAGGCGCCACGTGCCGCTCTCGGTCAGCGCGGCGTAGTTCTGGGCGACGGTGAGGCGGACGATCTCGCACAGCAGCGCGCGCCGGCCCTCCGGGGAGCCGATCAGCTCCCTGTTGTCCTCGACAGCCTGCTTGAGCACGGTGAAGGTCTCGGGGTCGAAGACGGGCCGGTCGTTGAACCAGTTGCCCGCGCCGGCCAGGTAGCACAGCAGGTCGTCGATGTACTCCTCGCGGTACGGCCACATCCGGTACGCCGAGCTACGCGGCACCCGCGCCCGCTGGATGATCTCCTCGACCCGCAGGTGCTCGATGGTCAGCGCGGCGCCGGACTCGATCGCCAGCTCCCGCCCTGCCTCGAGCATGCGCCGCCTGACTTCCTCCGCCGGCACTCGCTCCGGACGGGCAGCCATGACTCTCCCCCCACGTTTCGCGGATTTTCCCCAAAACGAGACATGAACTTGTGTGTACAGGACTACCGTACTTGAGACATTAAATATAGTGTCTCATACGAATGCGCGGATGGGGCGCTAGAGGGGACACCGGGGCCTGTGGGCCCCGGGCGGCCCTTAGGAGGGGGAGGGCCGGGGACCGGCCGGGCGCGGTGAGTCGGCTCCGCGCCCGGCAGGCCTCGATCTCCCGCCCTCTCGCCTCCAATTCAGCCTCGATTCAGCCTCGATTCAGTAGGCGACCGTGAACCGGGTCCTGTGGTGCTTGGGCTGGTCGATCTCGTCGACGAACGCCAGCGCGTAGTCCGCGCCCGAGATGTGAGACCTCCCGGCTTCGTCCCGCAGCAGCACGTCGCCGCCGACCCGGTAGGCGCCCCGCGGCTCGCCGGGGACGTACGAACCGAACTCCTGGGCGGGCGACACGAAGAACCAGTCCACGCCGGTAGTGTCGGCGCGCAGCGCGTCGAGGGTGCTGGCGGCGCTGCCCGCCTCGGGCTTGAAGGCGTCGGGAAACTCCGGGGTGTCGATCAGCCGCGGGCCGCCCTCGGCCACATCCAGCGAGGCCGCGCCGCCGACGACGCCGAGCCGCGTGCCGTGCGCGGCGCAGGCGCGCGTTAGCGCCGGAAAGGCGTCGATCAGCTTGACGTCCTCCGGGGTGGGCGCGAAGCGGATGGAGATGACGATCACGTCCGCCTCGGCCGCGATCCGGTCGACGAGCGCCGCGTCGTGCACGGTGCCCTGGCGGAACTCGAGGTTCGGCGCTTGTGATGCGCCGTCCGGAGCGCCGGACCTGGTGACGGAGATGACCCGGTGGCCGCGCCGGAGCGCCTCGTCCCTGATGGCGCTGCCCGCGTACCCGGTCCCGCCGAAGATGGCGATCGTCGCCATACCCCCTCCTAACACGTCACCCACCCCTAAGCCTGCCTCCAGATTCATGATCGTGGGGAGTTCTCAGCGCATATCGCGGAAATCTCCCCATGATCATGGAACGCGGGGTCGCGTCAGAAGCGGATCGCGATCTCCCGGCCGTCGTCGGCGCGCTGAGCCGGGTCGCTGAGCGTGACGGCGGCGTCGGCCACGACGCGGGCCGCGCTCCACGCCACCGCGGCCGCGTCGAGCAGGTCGTCCTCGGCGG
>NZ_JBARCR010001186.1:0-6248 GCF_049794275.1 Trebonia sp. | reverse complement strand
GCGCCGGGCGAAGCGGCCGGGGACGACGGCGGGGTCGCGGCCGACGACGCGGACGCCGACTTCACCGCCCGCCGGCCGCCGCTGGCGGTTCTCGAGGTCGCCCCGGCGCTGGAGGGCGGGCCGCTGGCCGGGCTGCGGCTCGGCATCCTGCACGGGCGGCTGAACCCGGACGAGAAGGACCGGGTGATGACCGCGTTCACGGCAGGGGAGATCGACGTGCTGGTCGCCACCACGGTGATCGAGGTCGGCGTCGACGTGCCCAACGCGACGGCCATGGTCGTGATGGACGCCGAGCGCTTCGGCGTGTCTCAGCTGCACCAGCTGCGCGGCCGGGTGGGCCGGGGCGTGGCGGCCGGGCTGTGCCTGCTGGTTACCGACGCCCCGGAGGACAGCCCGTCAAGGGAACGGCTGGACGCCGTGGCGGCGACATCCGACGGGTTCCGGCTGTCCAGGCTCGACCTGGAGCAGCGCAGGGAAGGTGATGTGCTCGGCGCCACGCAGGCGGGCCGGCGCAGCAGCCTGAAGATGCTGCGGCTGCTGGCCGACGAGGAGCTGATCGCGTTCGCCAGGCAGGAGGCGTCGGCGGTCGTCGAGGCCGACCCGCAGCTGGCGGGCCATCCCGCGCTCAGGGAGGCGATCGACGACCTGCTCGGCCCGCAGCGCGTCGAGTTCCTCGACAAGGCCTGACCTGGGACACACTGGGAGCATGACACGGGTCATCGGCGGCACGGCCGGCGGGCGCAGGCTAGCCGTCCCGCGCGGCACGTCGACCAGGCCCACGAGCGACCGGGCCAGGGAGGGGCTGTTCTCCTCGGTCCAGTCCGAACTCGGCTCCCTGACCGGAAAGCGGGTGCTCGACCTGTACGCCGGTTCCGGCGCGGTGGGTCTCGAAGCGCTGTCCCGGGGGGCCGGGCAGGTGCTGCTCGTGGAGTCCGATGCCCGCACGGCCGCGGTGATCAAGGCGAACGTGGCGGCGATCGGCATCCCCGGCGCGACGGTGGTCACCGACCGGGCCGAACGCCTGCTCGGCCGGCCGCCAGGGCCGGCCGAGCGCTACGACCTGGTCTTCGCCGACCCGCCGTACGCCATGACCGCGGACGAGGTCACGCGGATGCTGACACTGCTCGCCGGCGGCTGGCTGGCCGACGGCGCGCTGGTCGTGGTGGAGCGCGCCACCCGGTCAGGAGCCCTGGAGTGGCCCCCCGGCTACCTGCCGGGAAAGTCGCGAAGATACGGTGAGGCCACCTTTTGGTATGGCTGGCATGGCGATGGCGCTTGAGGAGTGAGGACCGAGTGCACCGAGTGGTATGTCCTGGTTCGTTCGATCCGGTCACGAACGGTCACCTCGACATCATCAGCAGAACCGCGGGCCTGTACGACGAGGTCATCGTCGCCGTGCTCATCAACATCACCAAGCACAGCCTCTTCAGCGTGGACGAGCGGATCGACATGCTGACCGAGGTCACCAAGGGATACGGCAACGTGCGGATCGAGCGCTTCCACGGGCTGCTGGTCGACTTCTGCGCGGCGAACGGCATCACGGCGGTGGTCAAGGGGCTCCGCGCGGTCACGGACTTCGAGTACGAGATGCAGATGGCGCAGATGAACTACCGGCTGGCGAAGGTCGAGACGCTGTTCATGACCACTAACCCGCTGTACTCGTTCCTGAGCTCCAGCCTGGTCAAGGAGATCGCCAAGTACGGCGGCGACGTCAGTGGCCTGGTCCCAGAGATCGTGCTGGACCGGCTGCACACCAGGCTCGCCGAGGAGTAGCGGGGGCCCGGCCCGCCGCGGCGCCGCCGAGTTGGGAATAGAGCGGGCCGCCGGTAGGCTAAACGGTCGGCTCACCCATTGACTACACGGTAAACTGCGATGTCTAACACAAAAGGAAAATCCGTCGCGCGCGGAGTGCCCGGTGCGCACGGCCAGGGCTCAGACTCGGGAACGCGAGTTCCCGCCGGCCATGGCCGTGGCAGCGGTGACTTCGTGTTCGACATGCGGCCGCTCGGCCGGCAGCCTGGTTCTGCCCGGGACGAGACACGGATGGCGCACGCGCCTGACGGTCTCGGATCGGGGCTAGCCTCGGTGCCAGTCGGTGCGGAAGTTGCTCTTGGCCTGCGGTTCGAGGCGGTAACCGAGGGGGTGCTCGTCACCGGCTCGGCAATCGTCCCGCTGACAGGCGAGTGCGCGCGGTGCCTGGACCCGCTGACCTCCAGCATGGAGGTCAGCTTCCAGGAGCTGTACCGTTACCTGCCGGACCCGGGTGAAGACGAGGCCGACGAGGAACGCTTCCTCGACGGTGACCGGCTTGACCTGGAACCGGCGTTCCGTGACGCAGTGGTGCTCGCGTTTCCGCTTTCACCGTTGTGCCAGGAAGACTGCCCAGGGCTGTGCGCCGAATGCGGCGCGCGGCTCGCCGACGCGGGCCCGCAGCACGGGCACGCGGCGGACGTGGACCCCCGCTGGGGCCCGCTTCGCCGACTTGATATTACCGATCGAGCAGAAGACTGACAGGAGAGCAGAAGTGGCTGTTCCCAAGCGGCGGATGTCGCGCAGCAACACGCGTTCGCGGCGCGCGCAGTGGAAGACGTCCGCGCCGACACTGGTGGCCTGCCCGCAGTGCCACAGCCCGAAGCTGCCGCACGCCGCCTGCCCGACCTGCGGCACTTACCGGCGGCGGCAGGTCATCGAGCCGGCCTGAGCCTGCTTGGGGAATGCAGGTGAGCGGTAGACGTAACGACGGGGACGGTACGGAGGCGAGAGATCCTGCCGAGCTGAGATCGATGCTCGGCGTGCTGATCACCGCCGCCACGCTTGAGCGTGCGCTCACTCACCGTTCGTACGCGTACGAGAACGGCGGCCTGCCGACCAACGAGCGGCTCGAGTTCCTCGGCGACTCGGTGCTCGGGCTCGTGGTGACGGACACGCTGTTCAAGGGGCATCCCACCCTGCCCGAAGGGCATCTGGCGAAGCTGCGCGCCGCGGTGGTGCAGATGGGCGCGCTCGCTGAGGTGGCGCGGGAACTCCAGCTCGGCGGGTACATCAGGCTGGGCCGCGGCGAAGAGGGCACCGGCGGCAGGGACAAGCCGTCTATCCTCGCCGACACGCTCGAAGCGGTGATCGGCGCGACGTACATCGACTGCGGTCTTGACGCGGCGAGCGCGCTGGTGCACCGGCTTTTCGACCCGGTGATCGAGCGTTCGGCGCTGCTCGGCGCGGGCCTTGACTGGAAGACCTCGCTGCAGGAGCTGACCGCCCTGCGCGGCCTTGGCGTGCCCGAGTACGTGGTCAAGGACAGCGGTCCTGACCACCAGAAGCTGTTCCGCGCCGTGGTGCGAGTGGGCAGCAGGGAACTCGGCGCGGGCGAAGGCCGCTCGAAGAAGGCCGCGGAGCAGCTGGCCGCCGAGGCGGCGTGGGAGACGATCACCGCCGAGAGCGGGCCCCCCGCGACGCCAGAATCCGCCGGGTAACGACGGCGAACAGCACAGGACCCAGTAACGCATGCCAGAACTACCAGAGGTCGAGACCGTCCGCGCCGGCCTTGAACGCCACGTCGTCGGCCGGACGGTCGCCGACGTCCAGGTGCTGCATCCGCGCGTGGTGCGCCGCGACCTCGCCGGGCCCGCGGGCTTCACCGCGGCCATGGCTGGCCGGACGGTCAAGCGCGCCGAACGCCGCGGCAAGTACCTCTGGCTCGCGCTCGACGACGACGAGGCGCTGCTCGCGCACCTGGGGATGAGCGGGCAGCTGCTGGTCGGCGACCCCGACCGCCCGCTGTCACCGCACGTGCGGGCGCGGTTCACGTTCACCGACGGCGGCTCCGACCTGCGCTTCACCGACCAGCGCACTTTCGGTCACCTCATGCTGTGCCCCCTCGGGGGGAGCGATCCCCCCCAGACCCCCCCTGCGCATGGGGGGATCCGTCCCCCCATATCCCCCCTGGGCCCGGGGGAGACGCGAGAGCTACCGGCGCCGATCGCGCACATCGCGCCTGACCCGATGGAAGCCGCGTTTGACGACGGCGATTTCGCCGCCAGGCTGACCCGCCGCCACACGGGCGTCAAGCGGGCGCTGCTTGACCAGTCGCTAATCAGCGGCGTCGGGAACATCTACGCCGACGAGGCGCTGTGGCGCGCCCGGCTGCACTGGGCCCGGCCGACGGAAACTCTAAAGCGCGGTGAGGTCGCCCGGCTGCTGGGAGCCGTCCGCGAAGTGCTGTCCGAGGCCCTGCGTGCGGGCGGAACGTCCTTCGACACTCTCTACGTGAACGTCAACGGCGAGAGCGGCTACTTCGACCGGTCACTGCAGGCCTACGGCAGGGAAGGCGAGCCGTGCAGCCGCTGCGGCACCCCGATCCGCCGCGACGCGTTCATGAACCGCTCGTCCTACAGCTGCCCGCACTGCCAGCCGCGTCCTCGCCGCGCGCACCCGTGACGCCCATGCGCACGACGCGCACCAACCCCAAAATGTGGTGGTTTGGTTTGTCGAGGCAAGGCATCTTTGGTATGATCCTGACATAACGGGTACTCGGGTGCGCCTTGGCTTGACCACAAAAGGCCAGGGTGAGACCCTATAACTGTTTGGTTGCACGCATCGGCGTGCGCATTGCACGTGTACCCACTCTGGTCACTCAGTGTGGAGGACCTTTAACCATGGCGAAGGCTCTATTCGGCCACGTCGGCGGTGCAGATCCGCGCATGATCTCCGAGATGCGCCGTCTCCAGCAGCGTGTTCGCGACCTGGAAGCCGAGCTTATGCGGCTCCAGGAAGAGAACGACGCGCTTGCAGCTGGCGGCGGTCACGAGGATGACGTGCTCGTTCTGGATCGCGAGCCGGCGCTCACCTGACGATCTCAGGGAGCTCCGCTTAGCCCGCACGACACCGCGGGTGCGACACGGCACAACCGTACAACAACGAACCAGGGACGCCTCCCGGCGTCCCTCTTCGTTGTCCCTGTCATTCAGATGCTCGTTCGCCTCCTGTGGCAAGAAACACACTCCCAAGCACTAAACGCGTGTGACGTGGTGTGCTCCTTTTACCCTGGTGTCCGGCGGTAGACGCCTGTTGTTCAAGAGAATTTCCCGATGCCGCGCCGTTCCCCGCGGCTAATCCCGGACACGCGGTAGTGTTCGCGATGGCAGCCGTTCGACAGGCGGATCCCGGGGGAGGAGAGGGTTCGTGTACCTGAAGTCCCTCACCCTGCGCGGCTTCAAGTCGTTCGCCTCGGCCACCACGCTGCGCCTCGAGCCGGGGATCACCTGTGTCGTCGGCCCTAACGGCTCTGGCAAGTCCAACATCGTCGACGCGCTCTCCTGGGTGATGGGCGAACAGGGCGCCAAGAGCCTGCGCGGCGGCAAGATGGAAGACGTCGTCTTCGCCGGCACCACCTCCCGCGCCCCGCTCGGCCGCGCCGAGGTCGCGCTCACCATCGACAACACCGACGGCGCCCTGCCGATCGACTACGCCGAGGTGACGATCAGCCGGCTGATGTTCCGCTCCGGCCAGAGCGAGTACGCCATCAACGGCGACAGCTGCCGCCTGCTGGACGTGCAGGACCTGCTCTCCGACAGCGGGCTCGGCCGCGAGATGCACGTCATCGTCGGCCAGGGCCAGCTCGACCAGATCCTGCACGCCGGGCCCGAGGCGAGGCGCGCGATCATCGAGGAGGCGGCGGGCGTCCTCAAGCACCGCAAGCGCAAGGAGAAGGCGCTGCGCAAGCTTGAGGCGATGCAGGCCAACCTGACCAGGCTCGTCGACCTCACCGCGGAGCTCAACCGGCGCCTGAAGCCGCTGGGCAGGCAGGCCGAGGTCGCCCGCAAGGCGGCCACCATCCAGGCCGACCTGCGCGACGCCAGGCTCCGCCTGCTCGCCGACGACTACGTCACGCTGCGGGACGAAGAGGCGCGCGAGGCGGCCGGCGAGGCCGCGATCCGTGCTCGCCGCGAGACGCTGGAACGAGACCTGGCCGCCGCTCGCGGGCAGGAAGCCGAACTCGACACCGCCGCGGCGGCGCAGGCGGCCGAGTTGAGCCAGGCGCAGCAGACCTGGTTCGCGCTGTCCTCGCTCACCGAGCGGCTGCGCGGCATCGCCGGCCTGGCCACAGAACGGGTCCGGCTGCTGTCCGCCGACCCGGAACCGGACCGGCCCGGCCGCGACCCGGACGAACTCGAACGGCAGGCGGCTGAACTGCGCGACGAGGAAGCGGGCCTGACCGAACGGCTCGCCGCCGGGCGCGAGGCGCTCTCCGC
>NZ_JBARCR010001185.1:0-2870 GCF_049794275.1 Trebonia sp. | reverse complement strand
TCGCCGAGGCCCGCGTCGCGGAGCGGGCGCGGATCGCCCGCGAGATGCATGACGTGCTCGCCCACCGGCTGTCGCTGCTGGCCACCTACGCGGGCGCGCTGGAGTACCGCCCGGACGCCTCGCCCGAGCAGCTCGCCCGCGCCGCCGGGGTGGTGCGGGCCGGCGTGCATCAGGCCCTCGACGAGCTCCGCGAGGTGATCACTGTGCTGCGGGACGACGACGACTTCGACGGGAAGCATCCGCTACCCGGGCTGGCGGACCTGGACGGGCTGATCGCGGAGACCAGGGACGCCGGCACCGCCGTGGACGTGACGCGACGGGTGACGCAGCAGGAGGACCTGCCCGGCGGGCTGGGCCGCACCGCCTACCGGGTGGTGCAGGAGGGGCTGACCAACGCCCGCAAGCACGCGCCAGGCCGACCGGTCCGGGTGCTGCTCGCCGGGAAGCCGGGCGGCCGGCTGGTCGTCGAGCTCGCCAACCCGGTTGGCCCGGCCGACCCGGTCATCAACGGGAGCGGAACCGGCCTGATCGGGCTGACCGAGCGGGTGCGGCTGGCTGGCGGGGAGATCGACCACACGATCAGCGCGGACGGCGAGTTCGTGCTGCACGCCTGGCTGCCCTGGCCAGCGGAGACAGCGGAGACAGCGGAGACAGCGGAGCCGACGGAACCAGCGGTGCCGGAATGACTGACGCCCCATGACCGACGAAACAACGCAGCGCATCCGGGTGCTGCTCGTCGACGACGACGCCCTCGTCAGGGCCGGGCTCACGATGATGCTCGACGGCGCGCATGGCATCGAGGTGGTCGGCGAGGCCGCCGACGGCGCCGAGGTGCCGGCCGCGGTCGACGCGCACGCGCCCGACGTCGTGCTGATGGACCTGCGCATGCCGCGCACCGACGGGATCACCGCCACGCGCCGGCTCCGCGCCAGGCCGCGCGCCCCCGAGGTGATCGTGCTGACCACCTTCGACGCCGACGAGAACGTGCTCGGCGGCCTGCGGGCCGGCGCCAGCGGCTTCCTGCTCAAGGACTCTCCGCCGGCCCAGATCGTCGACGCGATCCGCCGGGTCGCGGCCGGCGACCCCATCCTCTCCCCGGTTATCACCCGCCGCCTGATGGACCGGGCCGTGGCCGAGTCCGGCACCAAGGACAAGGCCCGCGCGGTGCTGGCCGGCCTGACCCCGCGCGAGCACGAGGTCGTGCTGGGCATCGCCCAGGGCGAGACCAACGCCGAGATCGCCGCCCGGCTCTACATGAGCGTGGCCACCGTGAAGGCGCACATCACTCACATCCTGACCAAGCTCGGCGCCACCAACCGCACCCAGATCGCGCTCCTCGCCCACGACGCTGGCCTGGTCTGACACCGGCCGGTCCCACATATTCCTTGATTACTTAAAGTAGTAGTCTGACTGCAATTTGCAATGACGCTTTTGCTCACCTGCGGATACTTC
Organism: Trebonia sp.; assembly: GCF_049794275.1. Classification (NCBI taxonomy): domain Bacteria; kingdom Bacillati; phylum Actinomycetota; class Actinomycetes; order Streptosporangiales; family Treboniaceae; genus Trebonia; species Trebonia sp. The sequence goes on along the minus strand of NZ_JBARCR010001185.1, from coordinate 1,418 downwards.
CCAGATGAGCACGCTCGTGCGATGGTATGTCTGCAGACCTCATATGCGAGGAGTGAACGCAATGGCACGCATTGTGGTCATTGGCGGCGGATTAATAGGCTTCGCAACCGCGCTGATGGTCGCGAAGCAGGGGCACGACGTCACCATTCTCGAGCGCGACCCGGCGCCGCCGCCGGGCACTCCCGATGAGGCCTGGGATCACTGGGAGCGGCAGGGCGTCATGCAGTTCCGGCAGCCGCACTACCTGCTGCCGCAGGGCCTGCGCGTGCTTGAGGAGCACCTGCCCGAGATGGCCCGCGCCATCAGGAACGCCGGCGCCATCCCGCACACCATGCTGTCCGCGCTGCCGCCGGGGATCACCGACCGCGCGCCGCGCCCTGACGACGGCAAGTTCCTGACCGTCACCGCGCGGCGGCCGGTGCTCGAGCAGGCGATGGCGGGCGCGGCTGGCAGGCTCGTGGAGGTCCGCCGCGGCGCGCGGGTCTCCGGCCTGCTGACCACCAGGTCGCGGCAGGTGACCGGCGTCCGGCTGCACAACAACATGGAGCTGCTCGCCGACCTGGTGATCGACGCCATGGGCCGGAGTTCCCCGCTGCCAGTGTGGCTCGACGCGGCCGGCCTGTACGAGGTGGCCGAACGCGCCGACGACGCCGGCTTCACCTATTACTCCCGGTTCTTCCGCGCCCGCCCCGGCGAGGCGCCGCCGGCCCCGCTGACCGGCAACCTCACGCCGTTCGACTGCTACTCGATCCGCACGACCCCTGGCGACTCGGGCACCTGGTCGGTGACGGTCTCCATCCACTCCCAGGACCGCGCGCTACGGCGGCTGCGAGACGAACGGCACTGGACCAGGCTGGTCAGCGAGTGCCCGCTGCACGCCCACCTCATCGCGGGCGGCGAGCCGGTCACCGGCGTGCTCGCCGCGGGCGGCACGGTGAACCGGATCCGCGCCATCGTCAGGGCGGGCGTGCCGGTGGCGACCGGGGTGCTCAGCGTCGGCGACGCGTGGGCGTGCACCAACCCCTCCCTCGGCCGCGGGATGACGCTCGGCCTGATGCACGCCGCCATCGTGGCGGAAGCCGTCGCCGATCACGTCAAGGACCCGTTCACGCTCGCGCTCGAGTACGACAGGCTGACCAGGCAGCGGCTGCTCCCCTGGTACCGGAACACGGTCTACCTGGACAGCCAGCGCATCGCGCAGGTCGCCGCGGTGATCCAGGGCCGTTCTCCGAGCCAGGACGTCCCCGACCTGGCGGGCGCCCCGCTGCGGGACCTGGCAGCGGCCATGACGTGGGACGCGGACGTGTTCCGCGCGTTCATGGAGATGATCACGATGCTGGCGCCGCCGCAGGAGATCATGACCCGCCCCGGCCTGGCGCGGAAGATCACGGAGGCTGCCGCGCTGGCGACCGCCGGCG
>NZ_JBARCR010001184.1:0-1571 GCF_049794275.1 Trebonia sp. | reverse complement strand
GGATGGGCACCCCGGTCACGACCGCGAGGTTCACCGCGTCGCTGGGCCGCGCGTCAACTTCCCGCGGACCGGCCGGCCCCTGCACGACCACGATGGCGTAGAAGATCGAGCTGAGCAGCTGGGTGATCCTGACCTCGGTGATCTGGGAGCCGGCGGCCTCGACGAGACCCGCCGCCAGCTTGTAGGGGAACGGGCGCGGCGTCTCGACGGACTCGAGCGTGAGCGCGAGCGCCGTGGCCTCGACTGGCCCTATCCAGATTGGCAGCCAGCGGCCACCGGCTCGCTCGGTGAGGACCATGACGTGCTCTCGCTTGCTGTGATCCTCGTCCTGGCTCCTGCGAATGTCCGTGACCGTGACCTCGGCCCATTCCGCCGCGTCCGTTGCCGTCACTGCCGTCTCCTCCTCCTGAATCAGGATCTCCGGGGTTGTCGTGAACTGAGCGAGCCTCGGCGCCAGTGCCGCCCGTGCCTGGTGCAGCCGCGCCTTGACAGCGCCAACCGAGATGCCGAGCTCGTCCGCCACCTCGCGGTGGCTCAGGCCCTGCAGGTAGAACAGCCGGACAGCGTCCTGCTGACCGTCGGCGAGTGCCGCGATCGCGCGCCGGACGCGGGCCGCGGTGTCGGCGATCTCCGCCGCCTCGGCGGGATCGGCCGCCTCGGACGGCGGCTCCGGCAACAGGCCGGACCGCTCCGAGCGCAGCTGCCGCAGCCACTTCCGCGACACGTTCAGCGCGATCCCGCAGAACCAGGCGCCAAACCTGTCCGGCGACCGCAGCCGCTCCACGTCGGTCATCGCGGCGATCGCGGCCTCCTGCACGGCGTCGCGCGCCAGGTCGGGCGAGCCGAGCACCCGCTCGGCGAGCAGCACCGCGGTGTCCCAGTGCCTGCGCAGCAGCTCGGCCATCGGCTCCTTCAGCCCGGACCGCGCCGCGTACACCAGCTCGGCGTCTGGTGGCGTCTGGAGCCTCGGCTGTCCCACGCTTTATAGTGCCCGAACGCCGCCCCCGGGTTAGCTTGTCCGGGCCGCGATCTGCCGGGCCAGCTTGACGGCCTGCCGCGGACTTCCCTCCCAGGGAAGACCGTGACCGGGCAGGACCCAGCGAGCCTCGACGGGCTCGATCTTTTCCAGCGAGGCCAGGGCCCGGTCGTGATCCTCATTCAGGAACCGGGGGAGCAGTTGCGGCCCGGACTCGCCGGAGGAAAGGCTGAGCGTCGCCAGTGTGTCGCCCACGATCAGGACTTCACGGTCGGCCAGGCTCAGGGCCACGTTTCCGGCGGTGTGGCCGGGCGTGTGGATGACGCGGGGACGGCCCGGCACGTCCAGCACTTCTTCGTCGGTGAAACCCGACGCCTCGGCCACGGGCGCCGTCCGGGCGACGCCATTGCGGAGGAAGTGCCCGACCAGATGCAGCACCGGCGGCTTCCACAGCGGGTACAAGGCCGGCCTGCCCTTGCGCATGGCCGCCGCCCGGTCATCGTGGTGCACGAGCACCGCCGCGCCCGCCTGCGTCCGGAGCCGTTCGGCATTACCCATATGGTCGGGGTGGTAATGGGTGAGCACGACGGCCTTG
>NZ_JBARCR010001183.1:0-2563 GCF_049794275.1 Trebonia sp. | reverse complement strand
CGTCCGTGCTGCTGGTGCTGGCGGCCAGCGACGCCAGGCGATGGGTCGCCATTGCCGGGCTCGTCGCCGCGGCCGTGCTCGGCGTGATCGGCGCCCGGGGCTCCGGGCGGGTCCCGTTCTATGCCGCGCTCGGCATCGCGGCCGTCGACGTGGTGCTGTTCGCCGCGGGCGGGGAAGCCCTGACGTCATGACCAGGATCGTCGCCGTGCGGTCCGCCTTCCCGGCCCACCGCTACCCGCAGCCGGACTTCACCAGGACGGTCGCCGAACTAGGCGGCCTCGGCCCGGCGCAGCGCGCCCTGCTCGAACGGCTGCATGGCAACGCGGGCGTGGACACCCGGCACATCGTCTTGCCGCTGCCGGACTACGGGACCCTGCGCGGGATCGTGGCCACCAACGACCGCTACATCGAGGAGGCTCTCGACCTCGGCGAGCGCGCGCTGCGCGGCGCGCTCGAGTCGGCCGGGCTGACGCCCAACGACGTGGACCTGCTGATCGTCACGTCGGTGACCGGGGTGGCCGTGCCATCGCTCGACGCCAGGCTCATCCCGCGCCTCGGGCTCCGGGCGGACGTGAAGCGGCTGCCGATCTTCGGCCTCGGATGCGTGGCCGGCGCGGCCGGGCTGGGCAGGCTGCACGACTACCTGCTCGGCTGGCCGGGGCACACCGCGGCGCTGCTGGCGGTCGAGCTGTGCTCGCTCAACTGGCCCGCCACGGACATGACGACCGCGGATCTCGTGGTCAGCGGGCTGTTCGGCGACGGGGCGGCGGCCCTGGTGGCGACCGGCGCACGGGCCGTCGGCGGGCGGTCGGCTGGCGGGCCGCGGGTGATCGCGTCGCGCAGTGAGGTGTACCCCGACAGCGGGGACACGCTGGGCTGGCGGCTTGGCTCCGACGGCTTCAGGATCGTGCTGACGGCGGAGCTCGCGGACGTGGTGGAGCAGCGGCTGGCGGGGAGCGTGACCTCGTTCCTGGCCGCCCACGGGCTGACCGTGGACGACGTCAAGAGCTGGGTGTGCCATCCCGGCGGGCCCAGGGTGATCGACGCCGTGCAGAAGAGCCTCGAGCTGCCCGACAGCGCGGTCGAGGCGAGCCGCCGGTCGCTCGCGGAAGCCGGCAACATGTCCTCGGCGTCGGTGCTGCACATCCTGGAGCAGGTCGCCGCCAACGGCCGGCCGCCACCGGGGTCAGCTGGCCTGATGATCGGGCTTGGGCCGGGAGTCAGCGCGGAACTGGTATTGCTGCGATGGTGAGCTAGTGGACGTTTACTGGGGTCTGCTCGCCGTCATCGCACTCGAGCGGGTGGCGGAACTCGTCGTGTCACAGCGGCATGCCGCCGCGAGCCTGCGCAACGGCGGTGTCGAGTACGGCCGGGGGCACTTCCCCGTCATGGTGGCGCTGCACGTCGGGCTGCTGGCCGGCTGCGTGGCCGAGCCGCTCTTGCTGCACCGCACGTTCATCCCCGCGCTCGGCTATCCGATGCTCGCGGTCGTGGTGGCGGCGAACGCGCTGCGCTGGTGGTGCATTGCCACGCTGGGCCCGCGGTGGACGGCGCGGGTGATCGTGATCCCCGGGCTGCCGCTGGTCAGGTCGGGGCCGTACCGGTGGTTCGCGCACCCGAACTACGTCGCCGTCGTCATCGAGGGTGCCGCGCTGCCGCTCGTCGGCTCGGCCTGGATCACCGCGTGCACGTTCACCGTGCTGAACGCGGCGCTGCTCACGGTGCGGCTGCGCTGCGAGACCCGCGCGCTCGCCGCGGCGCAGCTCTCGCCGGTGTCGCTATGACGGGTGCCGCCCAACGGAGGCCCTGTGATGGAGGCCCTGTGGTGAAGGCACTGTGGTGAAGGCACCGTGATGGAGGCCCTGTGGTGAAGGCACTGTGATGGAGGCACTGTGATCGACGTGCTGGTCGCGGGCGGCGGACCCGCCGGGCTGGCGACCGCCATCAGGTGCGCGCAGGCCGGGCTGTCGGTCACCGTGGCCGAGCCGCGGGCCGTGCCGATTGACAAAGCCTGCGGCGAGGGCCTGATGCCGTCGGCGGTGGCCCGGCTGGCGGCGCTCGGCGTCCGCCCGGCCGGGCACCCGCTGCGCGGGATCCGGTACTTGGACGCCAGCCACCGCGCCGACGCGCGCTTCCGGCACGGCGACGGTCTCGGCGTCCGCCGCACGACCTTGCACGCCGCGCTCGCGGCGCGGGCCGCGGAGCTATCGATCCCGGTCCTGCCGGTGCGGGTGACGTCTGTCATCCAGGACGGCGGCGGGATCACGGCGGCGGGCCTGCGGGCAAGGTACCTGGTCGCCGCCGACGGGCTGCACTCGACGGTCCGGCGGGCCTGCGGGCTGGACCCGCGGCGCGCTCGCCAGCCGCGGTTCGGCTTGCGCCGGCACTACCGGCTCGCGCCGTGGACCGACCTGGTCGAGGTGCACTGGTCGGCGGGGACCGAGGCGTACGTCACGCCGGTCGCTGACGACCTGGTGGGCGTCGCGATCCTGGGCGGCGCGCACGGCGACTTCGCGTCCAGGCTCGCGGCGTTCCCTGCGCTGAGCGAGCGGCTGGCTGGGGC
>NZ_JBARCR010001182.1:0-1803 GCF_049794275.1 Trebonia sp. | reverse complement strand
CCCGCGGTGACGAAGACCATGTCGGCGCCCTTGAGCACCTCCTCGATCTCCTCGCGGTGATCTTCGGCGGCCTTGCAGCCGACGTCCGGGTCCGCGCCGGCGCCGAGCCCGCGGGTCAGCTCCCTGCCGACGTCGAGCTTGACGTCGGCGTCGCTCATCAGCAGGGCTTGCGCGTCGGTGTTAATCGCGATGAACTCGACGCCCTTGAGTCCCTCATCGATCATGCGATTGACGGCGTTAACGCCGCCCCCGCCGATTCCGACGACCTTGATGACCGCCAGATAGTTCTGCGGAGCTGCCACGAGGAGGGTACCTTTCCGCTCGTTTTTCCGCCCGGACCGACGCCATTCCGGCCGGGGCCGTGCTGGCCCTGCTACCTGGGCGCTACCTGGGCTGACCGAGCCGGGGCCGGCGGCGAGCCGACGGAATTGGCCGCCAATGACGGCGGCTTCTTCCCACGCGGTAATTGGCTATACCGCGATCCCGGACGTCCATCAGGTTTGACCTTCAGGTTGAGATTTAGAGTTTTGTCTGCTTAACGATTGATAGGGACAGTAGGGTGGGAAGGCGGCAGGGTCAACTAACCACGCGAGAAGCGGACTGCGTGTCGTTCCGCTGGTCACTTAGTTGGTCACTTAGTCACGACGGTGCCCGGCGCGCTCACGTCGATGTAGCGCGCGGCGCCGCTCAGCAGCACGGCGAGTTCCCGGTTTTTCTGCGCGGCGTAGTCTGTGCCGCCCCACAGGACCGTCTTGCCGTCGCGCAGCCCGAGCAGCACCTGATTCGCCTCGCCAGGCGTGCCCGTCACCTCCGCGACCTGCTTCGACAGCGCGGGCGACAGCTCGGCGAGCACGGCGGCGGCCGTGGCCAGCCCGGGGTTGCCGGCCAGCGCGCCCCCGTTCACCGAGGTCTGGTACAGCGGCAGCCTGGCGGGCCGCGTCCGCGACCACACGACGAGCACCCCGGTGGGGTCCACCAGGTCGTACCCGCCGGCGGCCATCCGCACCGCGACGACGGGAACGCGTTCCCGCACGGTGATCGCCAGGTGGTCCGGCCAGTCTTTCGACACGGTGACGGACGCCACCTGCCTGATCCCTTCCACCCGCCGCGCCACCTGCCCGGCGTCGACGCCGATCAGCGACGTGCCAAGCGGGACGTCGGCCACCGTGACCACCTGCGCGGACGTGACCAGGTGCGCTCCCGTCACCGTGACGGACCGCACGACCAGCAGCCGGGAGCCGAACAGCGCCCACGCCACCCCGGCGATGATGCCCACGCCTGCCAGCACGAAGAACGCGGTGCGCCACCGCGTGCGGGTTCGCCGCGGCTTGGCGGCCGGGGGGGCGTGGTCGGTCGTGGCCGACGTGGCATCGGTCACGGCTGGGCAGCCCCTGCCGCCCCGGCCTCGGCGCCGATCTCGGCGAGGATGACCGGGCCGAGCCTGGTGACGTCGCCGGCGCCCATGGTCAGCACCACGTCACCGGGCGCGGCGAGCGACGCGACGACCTTCGGCGCGTCGCTGGCGGTCGTCACGTACAGCGCGGTCCCGCCGGGCACCGCGTCGGCGACCAGCTTGCCCGTCACTCCCGGCTCCGGGTCTTCCCGCGCCGCGTAGACGTCGAGCACCACGGCCTCGTCCGCGAGCGCGAGCGCCGCGCCGAACTCGGCCGCGAAGATCCGCGTCCTGCTGTACAGGTGCGGCTGGAAGACGGCGATGACGCGCCCGGCGCCGGCGATCGCGCGCGCGGCGCGCAGGTCAGCGGTGAGCTCGGTCGGGTGGTGCGCGTAGCTGTCCAGGACCCG
>NZ_JBARCR010001181.1:0-2076 GCF_049794275.1 Trebonia sp. | reverse complement strand
CGCCGCCGCGGAGGCGTTCGCGGTCGCCGCCCAGCGCGGGCCAACCGGCGGCGTGCCGGATAACCCGGCGGCCTGGCTGGTGACGACGGCCCGCCGCAAGGCGATCGACCGGCTCCGCAGGGATCGCGTCCTCGCCGACAAGCTGCGCCTGCTCGAAGCGACCGAACGAGGCGCGGACCAGGGGCCGGCCAGCGCCAGCGCGACCAGCGACCTCCGGGACGAGCGCCTCGAGCTGATCTTCCTGTGCTGCCACCCGGCGCTGGCCCCCGAGGCCCAGGTGGCGCTGACGCTGCGCGCCGTGGCCGGGCTGCCGACCGAGCAGATCGCCCGCGCGTTCCTGGTCCCCGCCGAGACGATGAAGCGCCGCCTCACCCGGGCGAAGATCAAGATCAAGGCCGCGGGCATCCCGTTCCGCGTCCCGCCGGACCGGATGCTGCCGGAACGGCTCGGTGCCGTCCTCGCCATCCTCTACCTGATCTTCAACGAGGGATACGGCCAGCCGGCCGCGACAGCCAAAGAGCCCGAGACCGACCTGGCCGCGGTGGCGATCCGCCTCGGCCGCGTGCTCGCGGCCCTGCTGCCCGACGAGCCGGAAGTGCTCGGCCTGCTCGCGCTCATGCTGCTGCACGACTCGCGGCGGGCGGCGCGGTTCCGCGGCGACGACCTCGTGCTGCTGCCGGACCAGGACCGGTCGCTGTGGAACTGGGAGCAGCTGCTGGCGGGCAGCGCGCTGGCCGCGCGCACGGCCGGAACGAAAGGCCCGTACGCCCTGCAGGCGAGCATCGCCGCGCTGCAGACCGACGACTGGATCGACTGGCCGCGGATCGCCGTTCTCTACCGGGAACTCGCCGAGGTCACCGGCTCGCCGGTGGTCCGGCTCAACGGCGCGGTCGCGGTCGCGGAGGCCGAGGGCCCCGCGGCCGCGCTCGCCATCGTCGACGCGCTCGACCTCGACGGCTACCAGTACTGGCATTCCACCCGCGGTGAACTGCTGCGCCGAATGGGCCGCGCGGCAGAAGCCCGCGCCGCCTACCGCCGCGCCCTGGACCTCGCCGCTAGCGTCCCGGAACGCCGCTACCTCCAGCGCCGCATCGACGAAACGCGGTCATGAAGGTCGCGGAGTCACGACAGGTCCGTTCGGGATAATGCTTTTGTTTTTTCCGAACGTACGGTGCCGACTCTGGAGGGTTCGTGCGATACCTGGTCCCGAGCCCGGCGACCGACCGCCTCGAGAGCGCGTTACTGGTAGGCGCGCGCCTGGATCTGGTACAGCTCGGCGTACCGGCCGCCCCTGGCCAGCAGCTCGTCGTGGCTGCCGGTTTCCGCGACCCGCGCGCCGTCGAGGACCACGATGAGGTCGGCCATCCGGACGGTGCTGAACCGGTGCGATACGAGGATGGTCACGCTGCCGTTCCGCCGCGCCTCGCGCGCCCGGCTCGCGTAGCGCTCGAACAGCTGGTGCTCGGTCTCGGCGTCGAGCGCGGCGGTCGGCTCGTCCAGCGCCACCAGCAGCGGCTCGTCGCGCATGAAACCGCGGGCCAGCGCGAGCTTCTGCCACTGGCCGTAGGAGACGTCGACGCCGTCGGCCCAGGTCGGACCCAGCTGGGTGCGCAGCCCGGCGGGCAGGCCGTCGACGAGGTCCCGCGCCCCGGCGCGGTCCGTGGCGGCGACGACCGCGGGCTCCACGTCCAGCCGCGGCAGGTCGCCGACGCCGATCGTCTGCCCGGCGAGGAACTCGAAGCGGAAGAAGTCCTGGAACGCCCCGGCCAGCCGGTCCCGCCACCGCGCGGAGTCGACGCGGGCCAGGTCCGCGCCGTCGACGAGGATGCGGCCCGCGGAGGGTGCATACAGCTTCGCGAGCAGCTTGACGAGCGTGCTCTTGCCCGCGCCGTTCTCGCCGACGACGGCGACCACGGCTCCGGCCGGGAGGAACAGGTCGACGTCGTCCAGCGCGACCCGGTCAGACCCCGGGTAGCGGAACGTCACGTGCTCGAACCTGATGCCCTCCGTGATGCTGCCGGGGGCGGGCAGGTCCGCGTCCTGCGCGACGGCGGCGGCGTAGTCCTCGAGCCAGGC
>NZ_JBARCR010001180.1:0-7690 GCF_049794275.1 Trebonia sp. | reverse complement strand
GGTGGTGGAACGGAATCTCGGCATCACGTTTGGTCTGGTGGTGCGGGCGATGGGCTTCAGCAAGACCGTCGCCGGCGGGATTTCGTCGCTGCGCCAAGGCGAGGTTTCGCAGTTCACGGTGGTTCTCGAAGACGCCCGCAGGCATGCGATCGACCGAATGATCGAGAACGCGAAGCTGCTCGGTGCCAACGCGGTGATCGCGATGCGCTTCGACTCCTCCGAGATCGGCAAGGCACGCGCCGAAGTCGTCGCCTACGGCAGCGCGGTGGTCGTCACGCCGTCGGCATGAGCGAGCCCGGGGGCGGTGCGCCGGCCGGGCGGCGCTCGCTGCTCGGGGACGCCGACCGCGAGCGCCTGATCGCGTTGCTGCGCGAGCACTACGCCGCGGGCCGGCTGGATCTGGACGGCCTGCGCCACCGGGTCGGTGTCGTGCTGGCCGCCGCCTATGCCGAGGAGGCCGCGGTGGCCCTGGCCGACCTCCCGCCCGCCGGTGTCCCCGATACGCCGGGCGCCGGGCGCGGCGGGGGTTCCCGCGGGCGGCACGCCCAGACGCACAAGCCGGAGCCGGGCTGGGTGCCGACGGCTGAGCGGTTCCGCGATCCGTCCAGCGGCGTGATCATGCGGGTCTGGATCGACCCGTCAGACGAGAGCCGCCACTACGTACCGGACGACGCCCTGCTATAAGGCCAGCGGCCAGAGGAGGACTCATGCTGACCCAAAAGGAACTCGCCGAGGCGCGTGGGCGAGCGGCGGAGATATTCGTCCAAGCGGGAATCGCGCTGACGGACGCTGAGCGCTCCGCGATCGAGATAGCCGACTTCGGCCTGTCGAAGCTGGAGGAGACCGGCCTGGAGATCGTCGTCTACGTGAACACGGAGCGGGTCGCCGCGAAGGAGCTCGCGATGTTCCCGCGCCAGATCTGTCCGGAGCACCGGCATCCGCCGTTTGACGGGACGCCAGGGAAGGAGGAGACCTTCCGCTGCCGTGCGGGCACGGTGTACGTCTACACGGAAGGGGAGCCCGCGCCGCACCCGCACGCCCGGGTCCCCGCCGACGGAACGTTCACCGCGTGGCACGAAATCGTGCTGCGGCCCGGGGAACAGTACACGGTTCCCCCTGACACGCTGCACTGGTTTCAAGCAGGGGACGAGGGGGCGATCGTTTCGGAATTCTCTACCCGGAGCCGGGACGACCTGGATATCTTCACCGATCCCAGGATCGAGCGGGCCACCCGGCTGGCCGACGGATGACCTTGCTCAGGCGATGGCCGGGTCCACGCGCTGCACGTTGACCGCATAGCAGGGTCGCGGCGCCTGCCTGTGCGCTACTTGACCGGCCCCTACATTGACTGTCATCATTTGTTCAATGAGTGATCATTTGATCAATATCCGGGGGCCGGCGGACTCGCCTGCGGACGGCACCGAGCCTGCCACGCTGGCTGACAGCGATTTGAGGGGGTCGCTGTACCGGCGGATGCTGCTTATACGCCGGTTCGAAGAGCGTGTCTACCGGCTGTTTCTTGACGGTGAGATCCCGGGAACGCTGCACCAATACCAGGGGCAGGAGGCGGTGGCGGTTGGCGTGTGCGATGTGTTGACGCGTGACGACTGGATCACGTCCACGCATCGCCCGCACGGACACGCGCTTGCCAAGGGCGTGAGTACCCGCGCCGCGATGGCCGAACTGTACGGCCGGCGTACCGGCTGCTGCGCAGGCAAGGGCGGCTCGATGCACCTGGGTGACCCGGACGTGGGCATGCTGCCTGCGATCGCGATCGTCGGCGGGGGCAACACGGTGGTGACCGGCTTGGGACTGGCCATGAAGCTTCGCCGCCGCCGCCAGGTTGCGGTCTGTTTCTTCGGCGAGGGGGCGACGAACGAGGGCGCGTTTCACGAGGGGATTAACTTCGCCGCGGTCGAGCGGCTGCCGGTGGTGCTGGTCTGCGAGAACAACTTGTATGGCGCGTCCACGTCGTACAGCCGGGTCGCGCTCGTCCCTGACGTCGCCGAGCGCGCGAAGGCATACGGCGTGCCCGCGCGGATCGTCGACGGCATGGACGTGCTGGCCGTGCGTGCGGCGGCCCGTGACGCCGTGGCGGCGGCCCGGGCGGGAGACGGGCCCACGTTGCTGGAATGCAAGACCTACCGGTTCACCGGGCACAGCCGCAGTGACGCGCGCGGGTACCGGACCCGCGAGGAGGAAGCCCGCTGGGCGGCGCGAGATCCGCTGCTCGTCCTCGGCGCGAGTCTGGACGAGGCCACGCTGGGACATCTTGAAGCAGAGGTGAAGACCGAGCTCGATGACGCGGTCGAGTTCGCGCGCAATTCGCCGTTTCCCGACCCCGGCGACGCGACGGCGGATGTCTATGCCTGAGGCGGTGGCAGCGGTCCGGCGGCTGACGATCGGCGAGGCGCTGCGAGAAGCGATCGCGGAGGAGATGCGCCGCGACCCGGAAGTGTTCCTGCTGGGAGAGGACATCGGCGTCGAGGGCGGTTTCGGCGGCGCGTTCGGCGTTTACCTGGGCCTGGTCGAGGAATTCGGGCACGAGCGGATCATCGATACGCCGATCAGCGAGAAAGTGATCGCTGGCGCGGCGGTGGGAGCCGCGGTGCTCGGAATGCGCCCGGTGGCCGACGTGCAGTACGCGGACTTCCTCTTCGAGTGCATGGATGAGCTGGTCAACCAGGCGGCGAAGCTCCGCTACATGTCCGGCGGGAAGATCCGGGTGCCGATGGTGATGCGGGCGCCAGTCGGGGCGACTACCCGGGGAGCGCAGCACGGCCAGTGCCCGGAGAGCTATTTCGTCCATGTGCCTGGCTTGAAGGTGGTAGCGCCGTCGGATGCCTACCACGCCAAGGGCATCCTGAAGAGCGCGATCCGCGACGACAACCCGGTGCTGGTGTTCGAGCACAAGCTGCTGTACGGCAGCAAGGGGCGGGAGGCGGCGGGCGGTCTCGACCTGACCGCCGAGGTACCCGCGGAGGAGTACCTGGTGCCCATCGGGAAGGCGGTGATCAAACGGCCTGGCGCCGATGTCACGCTGGTGGCGACCCATGTGTCGCTGTACCGGTCCCTGGCGGCGGCCGACCTGCTGGCCCGTGACGGCATCGAATGCGAGGTCATCGATCCGCTCACCCTGCTGCCGCTGGACGGCGACACGATCTTCGGATCGGTGCGCAGGACCGGCCGCCTGGTCGTCGTCCACGAGGACAGCCTGACCGGGGGCTGGGGGGCGGAGATCGCGGCCCGCGCCGCCGACGAATGCCTCTCCTACCTCGATGGACCTGTCAAGCGGGTGGCTTCGAAGGATGCCCCGGCGCCCGCCGCGCCGGTCCTTGAACAGGCCGTGTTGCCGCAGGTGGCCGATATCGTCGCGGCCGTCAGGGAGGCGGTGGCGTAGATGGCGACCCCGATCCGCGTGCCGGCGCTGGCGCAGACCAGTGACGAGCTGCGGCTGACGGCCTGGCTGAAGACGGAGGGCGAGCAGGTCACCGAGGGGGAGCCGCTGTTCGAGGCGGAGACCGACAAGGCCGAACTGGAAGTCGAGGCCACCGCCTCAGGTACGCTGCTGCGCTGCCTCGCCGGGCCGGGGGAGACGGTGAGCATCGGGACGGTGGTCGCCTGGATCGGCCAACCTGGTGAGGACATCCCGCAGGCCGTCCCAGGGGTGTCGGAAGCCGCAGCCACAGCACGCCGGGTGCCGGCCACCGTCTCGCCGTCGCCCGGCGTCTCGTCACCGGCCAGCGTCTCGGCGACGGATTCCTCCCCGCGGCTGCCCGCAACCCCGGCCGCCCGCGCGCTTGCCCGTGAGCGCGGTATCGACCTGGCGCAGGTCACGGGATCTGGTCCCGGCGGACGGATCGAACGCCGGGACGTGCTGGCCGCGCTGGACAGCGCCAGTCCGCGGCGCGCGGACGACGGGACAACCGACGTAGTGCCCCCGCACCGGCGGGCGATCGCGGCGCGCTTGTCACGCGCCGCCACCGTGCCCCAGTTCACCGTGTCAAGGACCGTCGACGCGCGGTCGGCCCTGGCTCGTGCGGCGGGACTGGACGGGGTAACGCTCACCCATGTGCTGCTGCAGGCGGCGGCCGCGGCGCTGCGGGCGATGCCGGACGTGAACCGCGTTTGGCTCGACGAAGGACCACGTTTCCTGCGGCTGGCGCACTGCCACGTGGGCTTGGCGATCGCCGCCGACGACAATCTGATCGTGGCGACCATCCCGGAACCCGATCGGCTCGGTCTCGAAGACCTCGTGCTCACGATGCGGCGGGCCGTGGACGAAGGGCGCCGTGGTCGGCTGTCCGCCGTCTTTACCGCCCCGGCGGCGATGACCCTGAGCAACCTGGGCATGTTCGGCGTCGACCGGTTCGAGGCGATCGTGGACCCGGACCAGACGGCGATCCTCGCGGTCGGCCGCGCCGTGGAGCGGCCCGCCGTTACCGCGGATGGCATCGCCGCAGTGCCGCAGCTGGATCTTGCGCTGACCGTCGACCACCGGACGGTGGACGGCGCGGCGGCGGCACGGTTCCTTGCCGCGGTCTGCGCCGAGCTGGAACGCTGATAAAGAGCCGGGGAAAGGCCGCCGTCCGGCTGAGCCGCCTGGCCCGCCGTTCAGCCGGGCCGGTCGGCGAGCTTCAGCACCCGCCGCGCCACGCCGACCGAGGTGACCAGGGTGTGGACGAGTCCGGAGTTCAGCGCGCCGAGCACAGCGGCCGACTTCGCCTCCTCCGACACCGCGGCGATCACAACCGGGATTTTACGGAGATCCTCGCGGGTCAGGCCCACCACGCGGTTCTCGATCCACTCGGCGACCGGCTCGCCCCGGACGTTGAAGAAGCCGCCGAGGATGTCCCCGACAGCGCCGTCCTTGCGCATCCGGGCCATATCCTTCGCCGTGATGCAGCCGAGGCTGACGACCAGGGATTCGTCCACCGCGTCACCCACGCCGACGATGGCAAAGCCGGCGCCGCGGGCGTGCGCGATGGTCCGGCGTATGTCGGCGTGAGTCAGGAAGGCATCCCGCACATCCTCGCTCTCCGCGTAGGCAGGCGCGTAGATCCCCTCGGCCTTGCCGCCCAGGGCATCGGCGAACCGGGTGGCGATGTCGGTGGAGTTGAGGCCTTCGCCGACCTGGGCCGAGCCGCCGATCCCGCTGACCACGGTGCAGCGGCGCGGACGCAGGCCGGTGGCCTGCTGGCTGACCGCTTTGACGTTGCGCCCCATCCCGATCGACAGCGTGCCGCCGTCGGGCAGGAGCCGGTCGAGGAGCCCGGCCGCCGCACGGCCGACCTGGGCGCGGATCGCCGACTCGTCGTGCTGGTCCGCCACCACGATGGCGCCGGACAGGCCGAAACGGGACGTGAGCTCGGTCTCCACCGGCATCGCGAGCGACGAGGGCAGGTTCACGGTGATTTCGACGATGCCCGTTTCCTTCGCCTGCCGGAGCAGGCGCCAGACCTTAGGCCTGGACAGGCCCAGCTGCGTCGCGATCTTGTCCTGGGTCATGTCTTCGAGGTAATACATCGAGGCGACCCTGGCTAGCATTTCCATTGACACCGGCTGCCTACCTGGCAATCTTCCTGCGATGCGGGCTGGCGAAGCATCGGTCATGTGGCGCCGGTCCCTTCCTGAGGGCTTCACTCATAGAGCGTTCGGTGACGTAGCCGAGGCTGTTGCGATTCATCGCGGTGTTTGACGTCGGCCACGTCGCAGGCCAAACTGATCATATTCTCACACGTCGGGCATTCGATCAGATCGGAGAGTAGCCGTGAGCGGTGGCGAAGCGCTCCCGGTCTCCGTTCAGCCCGAAGCCCCGGCGGTCGTCTGCGCGGGGCTGATCATCGCCGACCTTTTCGTGTCACCGCTGCCGACCCTACCCCGGCCCGGAGAACTCGTGGTTTCTGACGGCTTCCTGCTGGACGCCGGCGGCTGCGCGGTTAACACCGCGGTGATCCTGGCTCGCCTCGGCGTCCGCACCGGGCTAGTCGGCAAGGTGGGCGATGATGAGTACGGGCGCTGGCTGCGGCGCAGCCTGGCGCGCAAGCGGGTCCTGGTTGACGGCGTCTCTACCGGGCAGCGGGCCGCCACGTCGCAGACCGTCATCCTGCCCGTCGACGGCGAGGACCGACGGTACATCCATGTTCCCGGGGCCAATGCCGAACTGGGCGTCGCGGATATAGCACCTCTGCTGTCCGGCGTGCGAGTCCTGGCTATCGGCGGCTATCTCGCGCTTCTCGGGCTGGACCCTGAAGGGGTCGCGGACCTGCTCGCCGGGGCTCGCACGCGAGGGACCGCCACGCTGCTCGACGTCGTTGTGCCCCGTGGCGCGGACGATCCTCTCAAGGCGCTCCGGCCAGTGCTCCCGCACGTCGACTGCTTCCTGCCGAACGAGGACGAGGCACGCCTGGTCACCGGCCATGACAACCCGGCTGACCAGGCCAGGGCCCTGCTGGAATTGGGCTGCGCGTCGGTCGTCATTACCTGCGGCGCCGAGGGCGCCGTGTACGCTGACCCCGCTCGCGTGATCCGGGTGCGGCCGTTCCCTGTCGAGGTGGTCGATGGTTCCGGTGCCGGGGACGCCTTCACCGCCGGGATCATCCTCGGCCTGATCGAAGGCTGGCCCGCTGAGCAGCGGCTGCGATTCGCCACCGCGCTCGGCGGCTCGGTGTGCCGCGGGCTCGGCTGCACGGGCACGGTCTTCACCAGGGACGAAGCGCTCGCCGCGGCCGACAGCGTGCGACTGGCTGCCGTGTCCTGATCATCCGTCGTTAACAGTCGTTAGCAAGGGAGTTCCCGATGCCGCTGGTCCCCGCTCCGGATATGCTCGCCGCCGCCCGCGCGGACGGCTACGCCCTGGGCTACTTCGAGAGCTGGGACAGTTACTCTCTCGAGGCCGTGCTGGCGGCGGCCGAGGCCGAGAACGCCCCCGTCATAGTCGGTTTCGGCGCGACGATGCTGGCTGATGAGTGGCTTGACGCGGGCGGCATCGAATTCCTCGGCGCGAGCGGTCGCGCCCTCCTCGAAGGCTGCCGGATACCGGCATCCTTCCTGCTCAACGAGACCCACACGCTCGAGCAGGCGGTCAGGGGCGTGGCTGCCGGATTCAACTTCGTGATGATCGACAGCCACCGGTGGCCGGTACCGGAGGCCCGCGACGCCGTGGCCAAGCTGGTGGCCGCCGCCCACCCGGTCGGCGTGGCCGTCGAGGCGGAATTCGGCAGCCTGCCCGACTACCACGACGGCGCAGTCGATGACAGCCATGCCTACATGACCGACCCCGGCGCGGCAGCTGAATTCGTAGCGGCCACGGGCGTGGACTGCCTCGCGGTCGCCGTCGGCAACGTGCACCTGCTGACGGCCTACGAGTCGGAGATCGACCTCGAGCGGCTGCAGGCCATCCAGGCCACCGTCGAAGTACCGCTGGCCATCCACGGCGGGACCGGGTTCCCGCCTGCCTCGGTCGCCGCGGCGATCAGCCTCGGCGTGGCGAAGTTCAACGTAGGCACGCGGCTGAAGCGCGGTTTCCTGGATGCGGTCCTCGATCGGACGCGTTCATGGTCCGGCAATGAGTCCGTGCACGACTTGGTCGGCTCGCACAAGCAAGCCGACTTCCTGGCCGCCGGCCAGTCGGCGATCACCGAGACCGTCCGCTCCCTGCTGCGCCTCTACGGCTCATCGGGCCGGGCAT
>NZ_JBARCR010001179.1:0-2423 GCF_049794275.1 Trebonia sp. | reverse complement strand
GCGGGCGCGCCGCGGGCTCCACCGGCCTGCCATCAGCAGGATCAGCGGGATGAAGATCACCTGGCCGCCGACACAGACCCACCACCAGTTCTTCCACTGCCCGGGCGCCGCGGCCGCGGCGCTGACGACATCAGCGCCGTGCGCCTTGAGGTACGCCAGGTCCGACGGCGGTACCTTGGACAGCGCGGTCAGCTGCGGGCCGAACGGAGCCATGATGGTCAGCTCCGCCGCGTACGGGGCGACGGTCTTCAGCGCGGGCGCGGCCGCGATCACGCCGGCGATGGCCGCCTGGTTGGCCGAGATCGTGGTCAGGATCTGCAGGCCCTTGGCGCCGCCCCCGGCCGCTCTGATCGCCTGGGCCACCAGCGCCGGCGGGATCGTAGCCGGGTTCGTGTAGGTGGCCAGCCTGGCGAACAGCACCGGGTTTGCCTGGATCACGGCGAGTTCGGGCGCCAACTTCTGCGCGTTCGCGAGCTGCGTGGCGTTCGCCTGCGCGGTGGCCACGACCGGCGGGGGTACCTTCTGGGCGGCTGCCACGACGGTCGGATGGCTCGCCGCGAAGGCCAGCTGGCTGCTGTACTTAGCGGACAGCGTGGCGACCTGCGAGCCGTAGGTGACCAGCGGCGTCATCGAGCTGACCACGACCGGCAAGACGAGGAGCGAAATGGCGATGACCGCGCGGATGATCCAGCCCCAGACGGCCAGGCCGGTCGCGGTCAGCGCCGGGTTGTGCTTCTCGATGGTCTCGGTGTAGCTGGCCATCCACGGCGCGTACGCGATCGCGAGGAACACCGCCAGGATGCTGATGACCAGGGCGAACGTGGCGTATGTGGTGCCGTGGCCCAGGTTGAGGAAGATGATCGTCATGACGATCGCGCCGACCGCGCCGAGCACCATGAACGGTTTGCGGACCCCGACCCGGTCGGAGATGATCCCGATGATGATCAGGGCTGCCGCGTCGAATGCCCAGAACCAGTTCCCGATGCTGTTGGCGGTCGACAGCGTGAAGTTGAATAGCGAGGTGAAGTAGATGGTGAAGAAGCCGACCGCCGTGTAGTAGAACAGCAGGAACACCGAGATCGCGAACGCCGAGCCGATGATGTCGAGGCGCAGCATCTGCCGCCACGGGTGCTCCGTCAGGGTCTTGACATCGAGGCCACGGGCCCGGGCCTCGATCAGTGCGCGGTCGCGCATGGACACCATGAGCTGGTCGCGCAGCTGCGGCGAGAGCTCACGCAGCCCGATCACGGCGATCGCGGCGACGACGAGGATCACGATGCCGGCGATGATGAACTGGTCCTGCCAGGCGGGAAGGTGGCTGAGCGTGTTGCTGGACACCACGGCGACCACCAGGCTGCCGAGGACCGGCCCGAGGGTCCAGAACCCCATCGCGGAGGCCCGGCCGAGCTGCGGCGAAAAGTCGCGCACCAGCGCGGGAGTGGCGACGAGGATGACGCCCTCGACGGCCCCGATGATGGCGAACAGCAGGGCGTAAGTGAACGTGTTGGGCGCGTTCGGCACGCCGAAGAGGACCAGCAGGCCGACGATGACCAGGCCGTAGGCCACCAGGTTGGCGCGGCCCCACCGGTCGGCCAGCCCCGCGGCGAGCGAGCCGAAGGCGCCGACGGCGTTGGCGATCACAATGATGTACACGTAGGTGCTGAAGGTCATCCCGAAGTGGGCGATGATCGACGGGGATACCGCGCCGGGGATGTAGAACGCGTAGTAGAGCGCGATCGTGGCGAGCACCACGATAGCCAGGTAGGTCATCCGCGGCCGGGTGTCCGGGTAGTGGTCGAGCTGCCGTTGCCAGAGGCCGTTTATGCCCCCGGCCGCCGGGGCGGCTCCCTGCGCGGTTGCTGTCATGCTGACGACCCCTTTCGGCACCACGTCGGCAGTGGCGTGCGCACCTAAAAGTACGCGTACGTACTTTAGGAATTTTTCAGTTACTCTAGATCGCATGCCCGACACCCCGCAAGGGGGCAGCCTTGCCCACACCCACGAGGGAAAACCGGGCCTGCCCAGGGGCCGGAGCCGGCTTCCCGCGCGGGCGGTGCGCGCCTCCCAGGTGCAGCGGCTGTGCCGGGCGGCGATCGCGGCGGTCGCCGAAGGCGGGTACGCGGATGTCACGGTGGCCGACATTGTGCGCCGGGCCAAGGTGTCCCGCGTCGCCTTCTACACGCACTTCAGGACGAAAGAGGACTGCTTCCTCGCCGCGACCCGCGAAGGCGGCAAGCTGCTGGCCGACGGGGTGGTCGCCGCGACCAGGGCCGTGCCGCCTGACGCCCCGGACGAGGAGGTGCTGCGCGCGGCGTGCCGCGCGTTCCTCCAGTTCCTCGCCGACGAGCCGGCCTTCGCGCGAGCGTTCTACATCGGCATGCCCACCGCCGGGCCGCGCGCGGTCGCGCGCTTCGACGCGGCGG
>NZ_JBARCR010001178.1:0-1871 GCF_049794275.1 Trebonia sp. | reverse complement strand
CTCACTTACTCCACGACGGGCCGCGGCACCGAAGCGGCCAGCGGGTCCTTCGCCCTGCTGGACATGACGCCTTACGGCCGGGGCGAGGCGTGGCAGGCCAGCCCGGACGGCTGGCCCGAGGGGCACGGTCCGTGCTGGTACTGGCGCTCGGACGCGGCCGGGAACGCCACCTGGGGTCCGGCCAGCCGCCCCGTCCCGCAGTGGACCCGCCCGGGCGCGACTCCCGCGGAGAGCCTCGGCCGGCACGGGCATGAGCACTGAGACCGCCATCCTCGCCGGGGGCTGTCCCGAAGGCAGTAACCAGTTCAGTCCGAAGCCGCCCGCTGCGGGATAGGTGCTGTCACCTCCCGGTGTCGCGCCCGCCCTCCTGAGCTATTTTCCTGATCCGTCCGGAGTCGGCGTCTGGGTCGGGAGCATTCGGGCCGAGCGGGCCGAGGTCAGCGGCGCCTAGATCGTTGTCGCCGATCAGCTCGAACTCGTCATCGTCCGGCTCATCCGGACTCACGGCGCCGTCGCCGGCCGGCTGGCCGACGGGCTGGCGTGGGCGGTGGCCTTGCCTGTGTTCTGACTGGCGGGGCCTCATGTCGGCGTCGTCTTCGTCTCGGGACGTAGCATGCGAGTCATGCCTTGTCGTGTTCTGGCTCATGACTACCCTCCGCTGCTGGCCGTCTGCGGGCCGGCTCGGATTACCTGCCCGGTCCGACCGCGCTTTAAGACCGGTCCGATCGCTTTAACGAGTCGCGGTTAGCCGCTGCCAGTGCCATACGAACTGATAAAAGATCTTGATTTCACGAATTGTATTATGTCGAACATCTGTGCTATCCTGACGGTAGGCCACAAGAAGGCGCGAGCGATGAGAGGCAGGCGATCGGTCACGGCGTAGCCCGGGAGGTGGTTCAGGATGTGCACCGCAGACGGCCGGATGTTCGGCAGTGTCGCGGAGGCGCTGCGGATGGCGAACGCCACCATGGACTACCTCAACGGTCCTGCCGGGAACGAGCTGGATGCCTCCTCCTGCGGGTCGGTGTTGCGGTCGCTGGGTGAGATCGAGGCGAAGTTCACCGCGGCGCACGCCGCTGTGCTTGCCCGGTTCGACGGTGCCGACGCCCACGACTGTGACGGGTACGGCACGTCAGCGGCGTGGCTGATGGCGATGGCCGATATGACCCGGCCGGACGCTAAGACCAAGGTGTGGCGGATGCGGCTGCTGCGCGACCACCCCGAGATGGCCGGTGCGCTGGCGAACGCGGATATCTCGAAGTCGCAGGCGCTGGCGATCGCCGGGTGGACGAAGAAGCTCCCGGCCGAGCTGCGCGCCGAGACGATCAGGATCCTGGTGCAGGCCGCTCAGGCTGGAGCGCCGCTGGATGACCTGCGGATGATCGCCGGCGTCGCGCTGCAGAAGTGGCGCGCCTCACGGCCGGACGCCGATGATGACGAGTTCGACGACCGCTATGTGCAGGTCGGCACCACGTTCGGCGGCGCGGGCGTGATCCGCGGGAACCTCACCCCCGAATGCGCCGCGGCCGTGCAGGCCGTCGTGGAGGCACTCGGCAAGAAAGCCGACGCCGAGGACACCCGGACCGAGGGGCAGCGGTTCCACGACGCGCTGCAGCAGGGCTGCGAGCTGCTGATCGGCGCGAAGATGGTGCCGGACCGGCCGGCGCGGACACCCACGTGTTGGTGCATGTCCCGTTCCCGGAGCTGCGGCAGCATCCGGACGCGCCAGATGCGGAGGAGGTGTGGCTGCGCGGCGCGGCGGGCGAGCCGGGGTACCTGACCGGGAAGGATGCCGAGGCGACCGCCTGCGACGTGCTGAATGTCCCGGTGGTGACCGGGCACGCGGACATGCGGGTGGTGGACAAGATCAT
>NZ_JBARCR010001177.1:0-2960 GCF_049794275.1 Trebonia sp. | reverse complement strand
CTGCGGGCCCGGGCGACTGACCCGCGGGGCCTGCGGGACCGGCTGAGGGCGCGCTGGCGTCCGCGTCCAGGCGCGGGCCGACGCCGAGCTTCTCCTTGATCTTCTTCTCGATCTCGTTGGCCAGGTCCTCGTTGTCGTGCAGGAAGGTCCGTGCGTTCTCCTTGCCCTGCCCGAGCTGGTCGCCCTCGTAGGTGTACCAGGCGCCCGCCTTGCGGACGATCCCCTGCTCGACACCGAGGTCGATGAGGCTGCCCTCGCGGCTGATCCCGATGCCGTACAGGATGTCGAACTCCGCGTTGCGGAACGGCGGGGCGAGCTTGTTCTTGACGACCTTGACGCGGGTCCTGTTGCCGACCGACTCCGTACCGTCCTTGAGCGTCTCGATCCTGCGGATGTCGAGGCGGACCGAGGCGTAGAACTTCAGCGCCTTACCGCCGCTGGTGGTCTCCGGCGAGCCGAACATGACGCCCACCTTCTCCCGCAGCTGGTTGATGAAGATGGCGGTGGTCTTGGTCTGGCTCAGCGCGCCGGTGATCTTGCGGAGCGCCTGGGACATGAGCCGCGCCTGGAGGCCGACGTGGCTGTCGCCCATCTCGCCCTCGATTTCGGCCTTGGGCACCAGCGCGGCGACCGAGTCGATGACCACGACGTCGATCGCGCCCGAGCGGATCAGCATGTCCATGATCTCCAGCGCCTGCTCGCCGGTGTCCGGCTGAGAGACGAGCAGCGCGTCGGTGTCCACGCCCAGCTTCTGGGCGTAGGCCGGGTCGAGCGCGTGCTCGGCGTCGATGAACGCGGCGATGCCGCCCGCCTTCTGCGCGTTCGCCAGGGCGTGCAGCGCCACGGTGGTCTTACCGCTGCTCTCCGGGCCGTATATCTCGACGATCCGGCCGCGCGGCAGCCCGCCGAGGCCCAGCGCCACGTCGAGGGCGATCGACCCCGTGGGGATCACGTCGATGGGTACCCGCGGATGATCGCCGAGCCGCATGACCGAGCCCTTGCCGAACTGCCGCTCGATCTGGACGAGTGCGGCCTCCAGAGCCTTATCCCTGTCACCGGCCCTTTCCGGGGCCGGCTTGCCGCTTGGTGCCATGAGGACTCCCTGCCGGGTTGTAGTTAGGTTCAGGTCGCCTACGCTACGCGCCACCACTGACATTTCCGGCAGCACCGCACGGACCAGCGAAAACGCGCTCCGGACCGCATACAACGGCCCCGACATGTCTACTATAGGGGAACGGTTATTCGAGCGCAGGCAAGACACGCCGGCTTGTTCGATTGAGGGACGACGGGAACCACGGGCCCGTTCGGGATAAAGGGGCTAGCGGAGGGAGTCGGGGACGTTGAACGTGTCGCACACGGCGCGCCAGACGACCTTCGGATCCTCGCCGTCGGCCAGCGCCTTGTTCACGGTACGCCCACCAAGGTTCGACAGAACGTAATCTTTCGCGAGGCTCTCGGCGTACACGTCACCGAACTGCTCTTTCATCCGCGCCCAGAATTCCGTCAGCCGCACGGCACCCAGGCTACCGGCCGCGGGCTCTCAAGGAACCCGCAGGTAACTCGGGCACGCTGAACCGGAATGCCACCGCCGCAGATGGGGAAGTTGAATATTAAGGGGCGCGTCAAGCGAGCGTCCGGCACCGCGAAGCAGGAGCAGCATGTCGTTGGAAGCCGCAGAGGGCGAGCCCGCTGAGCTGCCGGAAACCGCCGGGCACGCTGCCCCCGGCGATCCTGTTGAGCTGGACCCCGTAGAGCTCCCCGAGGAAGTCGAACCGACCGAGCTGGTCGGCCTGGCCGAGCCGGTCGACGAGGCCGAGGCGCTCGGGCCTGGGCACCGCCGCCGCGGCCTGCTGCTCGCCGCGGTGTTTGCCGTCGCCGCGCTGGCGATCGTCGGCGGCGCGATCGGCACCGTCGGCGCGCTCACCCACGGCTTCAAGAAACCCGTCACGATCAAGTACCACGAGTCCGCCGTCTTCAAGCTGCAGACGGGAGACTGCGTCAGCGTCCCGAACGGGCAGGTCGTCTCCGTGCTGCCCTGTTCCGCTCCGCATCAGGCGGAGGTGTTCGCCACGTTCGCGCTGCCGGCCTCGGCGTGGCCGGGGACGACCGCGGTGCGGAACGAGGCCAGCTCCGGCTGTGCCAGCCGGCTCACGGGGTACCTGAACCCGCAGCTCGCCATCAGCCTGGCGCAGTCGTACGTGTTCCCCAACCGGGTTGCCTGGACGGGAGGCACCAGGACGGTGATCTGCGAGGTGCAGGCGGTCAGCGGCCAGCTGACCCAATCCGTCCGCGGCGCCTCGTTACCTGTTGTTAAAACCTGCTGTTAAAAGCTGTCATGTTCTCGCCGAGGGTGGCGGCCACTATGCTGGCTGCCCTCTATGGACGACCGACTTCAGCCAGCTGACACCTTCCGCGTAGGTGCTCATGGCGGCTAACCCCGCACCCGGCGGCGCCGGCTTCGCGCAGCATGCCGTGCCACTGCGGGTGCTGCTGATCGAGGACGACGACGGCGACGCGTTCCTCGTGCAGGAACTGCTCGCTGAGGCGGACGCCGACGTGGTGATGGAGCGGGCGCGCTCGCTGGCTGACGCGCGGCGGCTCATCCCCGGCGCGGCGTGCGTGCTGCTCGACCTCGGCCTGCCCGACGCCCGCGGCCTGCAGGCACTGCGCTGGATGCTGCAGCATTACCCGGAGGCGGCGACCGTGGTGCTGACCGGGCTGACCGACGAGCACCTCGGCGAGCAGGCCGTGCGCGCCGGCGCGCAGGACTACCTGGTCAAGGGCGAGGTCTCCGGCGCGACCCTGCAGCGGGTCATCCGGTACGCGATGGAGCGCCGCCACTGGGACGAGACCCAGCGGCAGCTGCACACCGCGCGGATCAACGCGCGCGAGAACGCCCGGCTCGAGCACGGGCTGCTGCCGCAGCCGGTGCTGCGCGACCCGCGGCTGCGGGTGTCGGC
>NZ_JBARCR010001176.1:0-12912 GCF_049794275.1 Trebonia sp. | reverse complement strand
ACTGCCCGAATCACGCAGCCAGGCAGGCTGCGGCTCATTATCGCGGCTGTAATCGTGGCCATTGCCGGCTTGGTCATCCCGCTCAGCCAGAGCGCGTCGGCCCGTACAGCCGAGGCTGCCGCTGCGGGTGACGGCCCTAAGCCCACCATCGTGCTGGTGCACGGAGCGTGGGCCGACACCAGCAGCTGGGATGGCGTCATCCAGCGCCTGCAGGCTGACGGCTACACCGTGTACGCGCCGCCGAACCCGCTCCAGGGCCTGGCCTACGACCCGGCCTACCTGGCGGACTTCCTGCACAGCATCTCCGGTCCCATCGTGCTGGTGGGGCACTCCTATGGCGGGGCCGTTATCACCAACGCCGCCACCGGCGACCCGCAGGTCAAAGCCCTCGTTTACGTAGACGCCTTCGCGCCCGCGCAGGGCCAGACCCTCGAGCAGTTGCTCACCGCCTATCCCGGGTCGTGCGCCGTGCCCGCGAACCTGAATGTGGTTCCGTTCCCTGGCGCCCCCAGCGGCGTGGGTGACGCCTATATCAAGCAGAGCGTGTTCCCCAGCTGCATGGCCAACGGCCTGCCCGCCACGGAGGCCAATGTGCTCGCCGTCACCCAGCTGCCGCTGTCAACGATCGCGCTGACCCAGCAGACCGGTGTCCCGGCGTGGAAGACCATCCCGTCCTGGGCCGTAGTGGGCACCGTCGACCACGCCATCCCGCTGGCGTTGCAGCTAGCCATGGCCAACACGGCGCACGCCCATATCACCAGAGTAGATGCGCCGCACCTATCCATGATCTCCAATCCCGGTACCGTGACGAACGTGATCCTGCAAGCCGTCCGGGCGACCTCCTGACCTAGGCTCGGCGTGCCGGATGCCACGCGGCAACCCTCTGGGGCGCGTGGCATCCGGCGCGTGCGGATACCTGGCCGTAGCGACGCGCCCGGCTGCGACCCGGTCACTGAGCTTGCGGTCAGGACTCGATATCCACGATCACGTGCCACACGCGTTCAGGCGCGGCGGCAATGTCGATCGCACAGTGTTCGGCTGCGACATACCGATGCTAGTTATGCCGTCGTGGAGACTGGAGCAGTGATCCGTCTTGCCGAGCCGCCGCAGCTGGTGTGGCCGACCGTGGACGTCAGGGTGTCCTATCTCGTGGGAGAACAGGCCGACTGCATGCTGCGAGGCACGCCGATGCATTGGCTGGAGGCGGCCAGCGAGGACTTCGCCAGGTTCGTCGCCGCCCGGCGCGGGGTCCAGATCCGCTGGGGAGTGCCGTCCACGGTCTTCTGGTATGTCTCCGGCGAGTACTACCTGGGCACGCTCGTCGTCCGGCATCAGCTCACCCCTGAACTGGCCGAGACCGGCGGCCACATCGGATACCACGTGGTGGCGCCATGGCGGCGCCAGGGTCACGCGACCCGGATGCTGGCCGCGGGGCTGGAGCAATGCCGCGGGCTAGGGCTGGACCGGGTACTGGTGACCTGCGCCATCGACAATGAGCCATCGCGCCGGGTGATCCTGGCCAACGGCGGCGTGCCGGACGGTCAGCAGGACGGCGAAGACCGCTTCTGGATCAGCCTCGGCCGCGGCCGCCATTCCTGAGTTCGGCCGCGTAGCTGGCGAGGCGGTCGGCGAGGCCGGCTGGGTTGCTGAGCGCGACCAGGTGCCCGCCGGGAATCTGGTCGGCGTCGATGCCGAGCCGCTCTTTGGCGACGCGGCGCTGGAACTCAGCGGGAAAGAAGCGGTCGTCGGCGCCGGCCAGCACCTTGATCGGGATGCCGGGCCAGCGCCGGAACGCACACGGCTGCCGGAAGGGAGTATCGGCGGGCTCACGGGGCGGTCCGGCGGCTGTCAGTACGGCCAGGGCCCGGGACGACAGGTCGTGCAGGAAATGGGTGCTGGCGTCAAACTCGCCGCTACGGCCTGCGGCCGCGTCGGCCGCGCGGCGCGCCTCTCCGGCCCCGGTGTTCTCGAACCACTGGCCCGGGGTCTCGCCGGGGTCGGGGATCATGGCGTTCAGCAGCACGATCATCGCGACCGGTTTGCCGACCATCGGCGCGGTGAACCCGCCCATCGACTGGGCGACCAGCACCACCTCCCGCCGGTCGCCGATCGCCTGGTCGACGATCCTGGCATAGTCCGGCAAGCCCAGTGCCGGGTCGTCCTCGGCGATGTCCACCGCGGTCGCCTGGTGGCCCCGCCGCTCCAGTTCGGGCACCAGCAGTGCCCAGTAGGCCGCCTGACCGCCAGCGCCGGGCACCAGCACGAACAAGGTCATCTATGCCACCGTCCCCTCCACGCGCTCCGCGGGCTCTTCAACGTAAGACGGCGCGGCACGGCTGGACTCATCGCGCCTGCCGGATGCCCGGCTATGAACCAATTGGCGTGTTCGCCGGTATGCTCCACGACAGGATCACCTTGCTCTGGGTCAAGCGGGTGGCGGCCGGGAGGTCGGGATGCACATCGGATCGGTGCTGCTCGTCATATGGCTCGTCATCGGCGCCATCGCCGCCGGGCAGCGCGGCTACTACAGCGGGCCTGTCAGTAGCTGCACCGCGGGCGGCACGATCGCGGTAACGATTCTCGCCGGCCCGCTCAACTACCTGGGCGTCAACCCGAAGGTCAACTGCACACTCCCGCAGCCCAGCAAGTAGCCGGGCCAGCGGTGGCCCGTGGAGACGACGAAAGACCACGGCTCTATGGTGGACCGATGGCGTCGGTCAAGCAGTTTCAAGTCACCTTCGACTGCGCAGCACCTGAGCGCGTCGCTCGTTTCTGGTGCGAGGTGCTGGGGTACGTGGTACCGCCGCCACCGGAGGGGTTTGCTACCTGGGGCGATTTCGATCGCGCGCTCCCGCCTGAGCGTCAGGGTTCATGGTTCGCATGCATTGATCCCTCAGGTGCGGGCCCGCGACTGTTCTTCCAGCGTGTTCCCGAAGGCAAGGTCGTCAAGAATCGGCTGCATCTTGACGTTCGGGTCGGCACCGGGCTCGTGGGTGAAGAGCGCCTGGCCGCACTTGAGGCCGAATGCGCACGACTGGTCGCGCTCGGCGCGGTACGCGTGCGACTACTGCCTGCCGATGACGACAACGAGTCGTGCCTCGTGATGCAGGACATCGAGGGCAACGAGTTCTGTCTCGACTGATTGGTGTCGAAGTGAGGATCACGTGCTGATTGACCACCTGGTCTATGCCGCTCCCGACCTGCCCGCTGCGGTGGCCGAGGTGGAAGGGCGCTTCGGCGTCCTGGCCCAGGCCGGAGGCAAGCACGACGGGTCGGGTACCCACAACGCGTTGCTCGCGCTCGGCGCGCAGACGTATCTGGAGATCATCGCTCCCGATCCAGGACAGCCCACGCCGCCCATGCCGCGTCCCTTCGGCGTCGATGGCCTACGCCGCGGCGCCCTGGTCAGCTGGGCGCTCGCCTGCGACGACATCGACGCGGCCGTCGCCCGGGCCCGCAGCCGTGGCTATGACCCAGGTAAAGTGGCCGACGGGCAACGGGCCACGCCCACCGGAACGGTATTGCGGTGGCGGCTGACCCGTAACGCGATGCCCGGCAGCCTGATCCCGTTCCTGATCAGCTGGGGTGGCACCGACCATCCCGCCAGATCAGCGCCGCCCGGGCTCACCCTGGAAGCCTTCAACCTCGAACACCCCGATCCCCCGTCCCTCGCGCCACTGCTCACAGCCCTCGGCGCCGACGTTGAGATCAGGCCAGCGGCCGCTGCCGCATTCGTCGCGCGCCTCAGCGGCCCGAATGGCACCCACGTGCTGCGGTGACACGGCGCTAGAACCGCTGGGGAACGACCGCTTCACCGGCCGCAGGCAGGTCCAAGATGAGGGTGTCGTCCTGCTGGTGCAACCGCAGGTCACGGCCGCCAGGACCGATGCGGCTGCGGAACCGGCATGGCTGGATGTTGTAGTAGCGCCCGGCGCCATAGCGGATCCGGATTTCCCGGACACCCGGCCGCTGCCGGGCAATGAACGCGCCAAGCGGGAGGCCCTGGCGTGTGCCGGTGATGGGGGTGTGCGCATTGCCTGCGACCACCAAGGTGCCAGCACCTGCCGCGGGAGCAGCCAGGATCCGCCTGGCCATCGCCTCGTCGCGCTGAGACCAACTCCAGCCTGCCCCGGTGGTCCCGTCGAACAAGGACAGCGTCAGCGGTCCGGCTGCGGCGCGTTCCCGCAATACCGCCAGATGCCCGGCTGTGATCCGGCCATCGCCGGACCACAGCAGCGGGTGATCGGCCAGCGCTTCGCCCGCACAAAATGCCCCGGCCACAGATGCCAGGTCCTCATGCCATTCCAGGGCAAGCGCGTTCAGTCCGAACGCCTGCATGAGCGCACGAGCGATCAACGGGTTCTCCCGCACCCCGTGGACCTCGCCGAGCAGCAGCAGACCCGACTCATCCAGCGACCGACGCGCTGCCGCCAGTGCCGGCGGCTCAATCACCACGCTCAGATCCGTGACCGTGAAATCGGCAGCCGCCCGCTGCAGCGCCTCGAGCGAGGCAACGCTTGGCACACCTTCAGGATGCCACCGGCTCTTACGAGGCGAGTGGCGGGTGTGACTTGTACGCTCGCCACCTGAGTTATTCGTTCGTTAGGTCTTCCCACGTCCTGCCGCTTCGGACGCTCGCTGGCTGCTCGGCCACGATGTCCGACCCTGGTCGCGCGTGGGCATCGCGGGTCTTGACCAGAATCCAGCGGCGCTCGCCGGTGCGGGTCAAGGCGAATCCTCCAGTGAGCTTGCTGCCGTGCAGTAGGACGGACAGATGGCCAGGCTCATCACGGATGATCTCGGCGTCGCCCTCATCCCAGATGATCACCGCGCCCGTGCCGCGTGTCTGCCCGGCCCGGATCCCCTCATAGTCACCGGCGGCCAGCGAGTGATCCTCGACCGGCACAGCCAGCCGCCGGACACTGGGATCAAGCGACGGCCCTTTGGGAACCGCCCACGACCGGAGGACGTCGCCGATCCGGATCCGGAGATCGAAATGCAGCGTCGTCGCGTCGTGCAGCTGAACCACGAAGCGAGACACGGTCACGGTTGCCTCCTTCTCCGCCGACGGCCTCAACCGTAGGATCTGAATGCGAGCCTGGCTGGAAGGGCAGGGGTTGCCATGCTGGGGTCAAGCCACATCGTCGCGTTCGCCGCAGCGACTGACCTACACCGGGCGCGAGCGTTCTATGAACAGGTACTGGGCCTTCCCGTCGCCGAGCATAACGACTTCGCATGCGTGCTCGACGCGAACGGCACCATGCTCCGCATCACCGCCACCCCTGAAGTCCGCCAGGCCGGCTACACCGTCCTGGGGTGGCGGGTCACTGACATCACGGCCGCCATCCGGGGCCTGGCCGCCAGGGGTGTGGTTTTCCTGCGCTATGAGGGGATGGACCAGGATAGCGACGGTGTCTGGACCGCTCCCGGCGGAGACAAGGTGGCCTGGTTCACCGACCCTGACGGCAATGTCCTGTCGCTCACCCAGTTCGTTTAGATAGTGCGGCTCGTGGCTGCCCAGGCGGTGGCGGTGATCTCCACCGGGCCGACGGGCAGCAGGCGCCGGCACTGGTCGCGCAGCGCGGTCCGGTGATCGGGGGTCAGGGACGCCACGTAGGCGCCGGCCGGGCCGACGCCAAGGGTGAAGGGCTCCCACCAGTCGTCGAAGCTAGCATGACGGACCCGGACCGTCAGCGTGGTGGCTGCGCCCCGGTTCAGGCCGGCCTGAGTGAACAGGCTGGCCAGGTGGCCTTCGCGGACACCGGCCAGGCCGGACTCGTCGTCGGCGGCCGGATCCAGCTGGCGTACCGCGGACCAGAACGCGGCCAGCGGCCCGCGGCCGCCCGCGTGATCCCACACGCAGGCCGCTACCATTCCGCCGGGCCGGGTGACCCTGCGCATCTCTCGCAACCCCTGAACCGGGTCAGCCATGAAGTGAACGACCAGCTGCGCTAGCGCAGCGTCGAAGGTGCCGTCGGCAAATGGGAGCTGCTCGGCCGCGGCCTGACACACTTCCACTCCCGGCAGCCGTTCCCGTGCCGCCACGGCGAACGAGGCCGACGGTTCTGCCGCGCTGACCGACGCGACACCGACCCGGCTCGCCAGCTCGGCCGTCAGCGCGCCCGGCCCGCAGCCCACGTCCAGCACCCGCTGGCCATTCCCGATCCCGGCCAGATCGGCGAACCGCGGCGCCAGCGGCTCGGAGTACTGACCCATGAATCGCAGGTAGGCACCGGCGCTGACGTTGAAGCTCACCCTGGCAAATCTACGCGCGCGCCTGGGCGGGAGGCGCTGCAGGTTTTTAAACCGACCTGGGACCGCCCGTGACCAGTGACACCCTGACATTGATCGTGTGAAGTGCACCACTGAATCGATGATCGCGGGCCTGGCATCGCGCCGTGCTGCCTAGACTTGGCGGTTCGTGCAAGGACGATCCCCAGAACGGAGGCGTAGTGACGGGCGCGATCGCACCACTGGACGATTTCAGTGTCTGGGCTCGCAGCAACCTGTTGGTCATCATCCTGCTAGTCCTCGGAGCGCTCCTGCTCACGCGGCTGGCGGACTGGGCGCGCGGCCGGATCATGACCCGCATCGACGCCCGGTCGGCCGAATCCGATGCGCTGGTGCGTTCCGAGGCCGCTAAGCACCGTCACGTCGTGGCGCAGGTCGCCACCTGGGGCGCCCTCGCGATCGTCTACACCGTGACCGCCGTGCTGGTCGTGCAGAACCTCGGCATTCCGACCGCGGGCCTGGTGGCGCCGGCCGCGCTGATCAGTGCGGGACTTGGCTTCGGCCTGCAGCGGTTCGTGCAGGACATCGGCGCCGGGTTCTTCATCACCGGGGAACGGCAATACGGCTTCGGTGACGTCGTCAAGATCAATGTCACTGGCGTGTCGGAGCCTGCGTTCGGCACGGTGGAAGAGGTCACCCTCCGGGTCACCCGCATCCGGTCGGTCAGCGGCGAGGTCATCATCATGCCGAACGGTCAGATCACCCAGGTGACCAACCTGTCCAGAGACTGGGCGCGGGCCGTAATCGACATCCCCGTGCCCGCCGCGGTCGACGTGGGCCACGCCACCTACGTCCTCGAGCAGGTCGGCAAGGAGGCCTACAGCGACGAGCGGCTGCGCAAGATGATGCTCGACCAGCCCAGCGTCATGGGCGTCGAACGGATGGACGTCGACACGTTCTCGCTGCGCATGGTGGCGCGGACGCTGCCAGGCATGCAGTTCGACGTCGGCCGGGAGATTCGCGCGCTAGTCGCGGCGGCGTTCCGCAGCGAGGGCATCATCGTGTCGGCTGAGGTCGACGCCGGCCGTCCCACCTCGGATGAGGCCCCATGACCAGGGAACCACGACACCGCAACCGCCTCGCCATCGGACGCCCGCGCACGTCGACCCTCGTGCTCATCGGGCTGTTCCTCGGCTTTCTCACGCTCTACGTCTGGGTTCGGCCGATACCTGAGAGCAACACCGGGAACGTCCAGCCGGTAACTCCCACGCGCAGCCAGACGCCAGCCGCTCCGGCCTCCACCCCGACCCCCAGCCATCACACACTGTCGCCGACGCCCACTCACTCGACGGCACCCAGCGTGACCCACACACCGAGCCACACGCCGACGCCGGCCACCTCGACGGGCAACGGCACGACCACGCCGACGCCGACGACGACGTCCTTCTCGACCAGTGTCACGTCGCCGGCGTCGCCGCCCGGCTAATCGCCCGTCCAGTAATCGCGGATCCCGCCTCTGATCGGCGGTTACGGTCCCGTCGCGCAGCGTCTCATCCTGGTAACAATCACCCGCTGTGGCGCACCATCGCGGGCGGCTGCGCGTCTTATCCGGTGGAGGAAACGGATACGGAGGCTGTTTTGAGATGACCGGGGCTAATCTCATGAAACCCCTGACCTTTGCCGCTTGCGCAGCCGTCGTCGCCGCCCTGGCTGGATGCACGGGTTCCTCATCCACCAACCCGCTCGCGGAGCACACCCTGCATGGCACGCTGACCTGCCAGTCGGTGCTGGTCAGCGGCAACACCGTGGCGAACGAGGTCAGCACGCTCTTCACCGACAACCAGGCGATCAGCGGACAGTGGGCAAATGCCGAGGCCGAGATCAACACCACGGCCACCGCGGCGCAGGTTCAGGCCATCACCGATCTGCTCGCCACGGTGAGCGACCTGGGCACAGGAACTGGAGCCACGGGCAGCCTCGTCCCCGCTGTCGTTTCGCTGGACAACAACGCGAAGAAGCTCACGAACACCGGCGCGTCCGGCTGGCGGTCCGCCGGCCCCGCCGTCAGCTCCGACATCTCCACCCTGAACAAGACCTGCGCCGCGGACGTGACCGGCCAGTCCCACGTGGGCTAAACCAGGCGCCGGTTGCGCACCACCGGCTTGACGCGGAGCATCCGGCGCCGCGTTCGACCTGTCCGGCGGCCGGGCGGTTTACTGAGGCCTAGCCGCTGATGACCTGCGGGACGGATACGGCTTTCAGTCCCTCGACGCCGAACTCCAGGCCGTATCCGGAGCGCTTGGCGCCGCCGAACGGGACGCGCGGGTCGATGCCGCCGTGGCTGTTGATCCACACCGTCCCGGCTTGCAGGCGCGCGGCGATGGCGAGGGCCGTGTCGCGGTCGGCGGACCACACCGACGCGCCGAGGCCGACGTCGACGCCGTTGGCCCACTCGACGGCCTGCTCCAGGTCGGTGTACCTGATGATGGGCAGCGCGGGGCCGAACTGCTCCTCCTGCACCAGCGGCGCGGCGTTGTCGATGTCGGCGATCAGGGTCTTGGGGTAGAAGTAGCCGGGAGCGGCGGCGTCCGGGTCGCCGCCCATGACGACGCGCGCGCCGCGTACCTTGGCGTCTTCGACCAGCCGGTTGACGACGTTCCACTGCATCTGGTTCTGCAGCGGGCCGAGGACGTTCCCCTCGTCGAGGCCGACGCCCATCGGGATCTTGGCCGCGAGGGCGGCGAGCGCGTCCACGACCTCGTCGTAGATGGCGTCCGGCACGTACAGCCGCTTCATCGCGGCACAGGTCTGGCCGTTGTTGATGAACGCGCCCCAGAACAGGCCCTCGGCGATCGCCTGCGGGTCGACGTCGGGCAGCACGATGGCCGCGTCGTTGCCGCCAAGCTCCAGGGTGAGCCGGGGCATGTTCCCCGCCGACGCCTCGATGACCTTCATCCCGGTCTTGACCGAACCGGTGAACATCACCTTGCCGACACGCGGGTCACGGACCAGGGCGTCGCCCACGTCGCCGGCCCCGGTGACGGCGGTCAGCACGCCGGGCGGCAGCGCCTCGTTGAGGACCGCCGCGATGGCGAGGCCGGTGAGCGTGGTGTACTCGCTCGGCTTCTGGACCACCGTGTTGCCCATCCGCAGCGCCGGGGCGATCTGCCAGCAGGCGATGATCATCGGCCAGTTCCACGGGGTGATCGCCCCCACCACGCCAATCGGCCGGTAGTGCAGCTCGGCGCGGCTCTGGCCGTCGTCGACGAGGACCTCGACGGGCAGCGGCGTGCTGGCGGTGGCCCGCACCCACGCGGCGCAGCCCGCCGCCTCGTACCTGGCGCCCAGCCCGTTCATGGTCTTGCCCTGCTCCCGGCTCACCACGTAAGCAAGCTCCTCGGCGTGCGCGTCGATGGCGTCCGCCGCCCGCATGAGCGCGGCACAGCGCTCCTGGTCGTCCAGCGCGGCCCAGCCGGGCTGAGCTTTCGCGGCCGTGTCGACTGCCGCCGCCACCTCGCCGGGCGTGCCGAACGCGATCCGTCCGATCACCTCGCCGGTCGCCGGGTCCTTGATCTCCGTGCCGTGGCCCGCGCTGACGCGGGCGAGCAGGGCCGCTCGTTCTTCCATGGGGGCCTCCTCGGGCGACATTTATAGTCACACTGTGACTACACGTCCTGCCTGGCGTCGTCAAGGTGCTGCGCGGCCACGCCGGATACCCGTCATTCAGAGAGACGATCCCCGCGGGATGACCGCGGCGGCACCGGGATGCTGAGATGGACGCTATGCCTGCTATCCCGAAGGGAGAAGCCTGATGGATTACGGACTGGCGGGACGGACGGTCATCGTCACCGGCGCGGCGCGCGGCCAGGGCGCCGCGGAAGCGGAGATCCTCGTTCGCGAGGGTGCGCGGGTCGTCGGCGCGGACATCCTCGACGACGAGGGCAAGGCGCTCGCGGAACGGCTCACCGAGCTCGGCCCTGGCGCGATGGAGTACTGGCACCTGGACGTCTCCAGCGCGGAGGAGTGGGCGGCGCTCGCGGCGCACCTGGCCGGCGGCCCCGTCCACGGCCTGGTCAACAACGCGGGCGTGCCCTACCGGGCGCGGCTGCTGACCATGGACCTGGCGGGCTGGGAGCGGGTGATCGGGATCAACCTCACCGGGGCCATGCTCGGCATGCAGGCGATGGTTCCGCTGATGCCGGACAACGACGGCGCGTCGATCGTCAACATCGGCTCGATCGCCGGCCTCACCGCGCACTTCGCGCTCGCCTACACGGTCTCGAAGTGGGGGCTGCGCGGCCTGACGAAGGCCGCCGCGCTCGAGCTCGCGCCGCGCGGCATCCGGGTCAACATCGTGCACCCGGGTCCGATCGACACCCCGATCCTGGACGGCGCGGACCCGGTCTTCGTGCAGTCCAGCATCGAGCAGACCCTGGCGGGCCGGGAGGGACAGCCCGAGGAGGTCGCCGACGTGGTCGTGTTCCTGCTGTCGGCCCGCGCGTCCTACCTCAACGGCGCGGAGATCCCTGTCGACGGCGGGCATACCTCGCACGGCGGCGCGAAGGCCATCACCGACGCCCTCGCCAGGGCTCACGGCACCGCGTGACGGCCGGCTGCCCGCCACCATTCCCGGTGACGTAACAAGGCACCCTGGCGGCGGGGAAATAACCAAGTCGGATGGCAGCCCTTCACATGGAAGGGCCGGACCTGGGTAGCAAGCGCCTGAATTCGTCTCGGGATGCTACTGGTAGAGGATGGGATCATGAGGCTTTTCCGGAGGACCGAGCGGCCCGTGCGGGCCAGCAGGAAGCCAAGCCGCGGCGAGCGGCGCGCTGCCGAGCGCACCGCGCAGGCCGAGGCCACGCTCGCGCAGACCGAGCAGCAGATCCACGACCTTGCCGACGAAGTGCGCCGTGACCTGAAGGGCTCGGCGTAGCCAGGGCCCTTACCTGAGTCCGGCTCTTCACTCGGCGGAGGCGGACCGCTGGTCTCTGGAAATGGTCTCCCACGCGACCGCGAGGAGCACGAGCGTCCGGTCCCGGTGCTCCGTGAGGGACAGGCGGGTCAGCTTCTCAATCCTGCTGATCCGGTAGCGCAGCGTGTTGACCTGCAACTGCAGCGCGGCAGCGGTCGCCGCGGTGTCGAACCCGTGGGCAGCAAGGCATCGCAGGGTGACCGCCAGGTCCATGGGATCGGCTCGTTCCAGCCGGCCAAAGACCCGCCGGACGATGCGGTCGGCGACTTCTGGTGTCTCCGCGACCAGCAGTTCAGGCAGAAAGTCATCGGCTGACACACGTCCCCGGCACCCAGACCGGGCCGCGATAGCAGTCAGCGCCCGCAGATTCTCGGCCGCCACCCCGAGGCGGGCGCGGGGGGTGGCCGGATCCTGGGCGAGGAGCAGCCGCGGATCGGCGAGGAACGTGCTCCAGCCGAATCCCGGCGACATCAACCCGGTGACGCGGATCCCCTCGGTGAACGCGAGCGCCCCGGCGGTGCGCAATCGCGCCGCGAGGCCGACGTGGTCGGCGACCGAAGCCCCGGCGAGCTGCGCGGTAAACGGGCAGGCGGGTGCGGCCAGATCGGACTCGAGCCCGGCAGCGCGGTCACGGTCCTCGATCGTCACGGGCACCTGTGCGCAGAGGCGATCGAACAGCGCGCGGGCACGCAGGTCGCCGGCCGCGGCCGACGAGTCCTCCTGGTCCGGGTGCGCCTGCGCGAACACCCTCACGACCATGTCGACATAGTCCTCGAGGTAACCCCAGACCATGTCCGCCCGCGCGGTCAGCAGCGAGCGGTCGTCCTCGCCCGCCAGGTCGAGCAGCGCCTCCCAGAACATCCGGGCGCCGCGACGGTAGACGAGCACGCTGTCGTCGAGCGGCTGGCCGGCAGCGGCCCGGGCCCGCATCAGTTCGTGCAGATCGGAGAGAACATGCTCATCCGGCGGAGTCCCGTTGATCATCCAGCGCAAGGTCAGATCGACATTCCAGCGAACCATCGCGCCCCTGTCCACCGGCCAGAAGAAACGCGAATAAGCGGGCAGCTGACGGATCCCGATCTCCATCCGGCGTACGACCACGCCGACGTCGAAACGCCCGAGAACGCGCCGCAAGTCACTGTCTGACTTGCCATCATCGACTGGAAGGTGCGCGTTCACGCTCACGATCTTTCCACGCGTCCCCGATCCGGGAACCTGGGCTCAGTTGGAGAAGTCCTGGGTGAGCCAGACGGTGCCGGAGCTGTCGCGGTAGACAGCGATCCCGATGTGGGTGAACGAGCTGCTCAGGATGTTCAGCCGGTGGCCGTCATCCGGCGGCTGCTCGTTGAGCATGGACTGGGTCAGGCCGACCGCCATCTGGGCGATGGCCGCGTCGGTGTCGGCCACGGGGCCGCCCTCGCCGATGTTCTCTCCGGCGGAGGTCCAGTCGACCCCGGCGGCGGTCTCGCGGTCACCGAGCGGTGCCTCGCCCGGGCATTGATGGGAGAGCCCGCAGCCGTCGGCCATCAGCAGGTTGTGCTGGGATGAGCTGGTTTCCAGGCCTGAGGTGATCGTCAGCGCGGGCAGCCCGGCCGCGGAGCGGGCCTGGTTGATCAGCGCGAGCACCTGCGCGGCGGCGGTGCCGCCCGCAGCCGCGGACGGGCTAGCCGAGACGGCCGGGCTCCCCGAAGCGGACGGTGCGGTCG
>NZ_JBARCR010001175.1:0-7443 GCF_049794275.1 Trebonia sp. | reverse complement strand
GGGCCAGCCGCGGCGGCGCAGTCCGCGGCCGTCGCCTGGATTACCAGCCAGGTAAGCGGCACCGCGGTCATCGGCTGCTACCCCGCCATGTGCGCCTCGCTTGAGGCGCGCGGAGTCAGCGCGGGCCGGCTGGTGGCGCTGGGACCCGGGATGACCGGCGTGCTGAAGACGGACGTGATAGCGACTCTCCCGGCGGCCGGCAAAGCCGGCCGCACGCTGGCGGACCAGTACGCCCCCGCGCTTATCGCGAGCTTCGGCGCTGGCAGCTCGCGAATCGAGGTCCGCGCCGTGGCGCGGACGGGGGCGGCGGCCTATCAGTCCGCCTTGCGGTCCGACCTGGCCGCACGCAAGAGCGCGGGTGCTCAGCTGCTCAGGAACCCGCGCCTGAGGTTCACCGCCGCCGATGCCGCGCAACTGCGGGCGGGGGAAGTGGATTCTCGCCTGCTCGCGACGCTCGCGGCGCTGTCGACGCAGTTCACGCTCCGGGTGACAGCGTTCGGCGATTCCGCTCCCGGCGGTCCGCAGTTCTTCAGGAAGGTCACTGTCGCCAGTGACGGCGGCAGTGCCGCCGCCAGGCTCGCGGCGGCGCTGGCCATGGTCAGCGAGCAGGAAAGCCCGTATCTGCCCGCGCACTCGGCCATCGTCCGCCCCGGCACCGGCCAGGCCGCACTGACCATCGAGTTCGCCTCGCCGAGCCCGCTCGGGCTGCTCTCGATGGTGCTGACCGCAGACGTGCATCCGGACAAGAGGTGATGAGCATGAAGCTGCTGCGGCGTCTTGCCCGGCTAGCCGCGATTCCCATGCTGCTCGTGAGCTGCCTCGCCATTATCGCGGCCGCGTCACCCGCCGCGTCCGCGGCGCCGCTGGCCACCTCCGCGCAGGACGGCTGGGTCCGGATTGCCCACCTGTCCCCGCAGGCGCCCGCCATGGATATCTACCTGTACCCGTTCGGCGATCCCGCGCATCCGACCGTGCTCAGGGACGTCAGCTACGGCGATGTCTCCGCCTACATGCAGCTTGCCCCTGGTGAGTACACGGTGGCGATGCGCGGCTTCGACGCGCCCGCGACCAGCCATCCGGCGCTGGTCTCGAGCTTCATGGTGGGCGCCAAGACGGCGTACACGGTTGCCGCCCTTGGCCCTGACCCTGGCCTGCGCGTCGTGGTGCTGCAGGACCAGACCACCGCGCCGAAGGGACAGGCACTCGTCAGGGTTCTCCAGGCATCGCTCAAGGAGGACCACGTCACGGTCAGCTACGGCTCCACGGTCCTCGCGACGCAGCTGGCGTTGGGCTCCGCCACCCCGTACGCAGCGGTCCCGGCGGGCGCGGATTCGGTGCAGGTCACCGCGTCAGGTGACGACGCGACCACGACGCCGCTCCAGTTGACCGCTGATACGGTGCACACCATCGTCGTGCTCGACAGCTCGTCAGGGCTGACGACCGATGTCCTGACCGACGCGGTGGGCAGCCAGCTGATGCCCAGCGGCGGGGCCGCCACCGGCTTCGGCGGTACCGCACTGCCGCCGCCCGCGGATCTCGCGCCGTGGCTGCTGCTGACGGTCGCTGGCGGACTGCTCATCGCCGCGGGCGCTGCCGGGCTCGGCTGGCCGCGCCGCCGCGCCGCGATTCAGCGATGAGGCGAAGAAGCGGGCCCGTTCGGGAAAATCAAAATCATTCACCGGAACGTACGGTTGCTTCTCCGCTCAGCGAACCGGACTTACCGCGGGCCGTAGCCGGCGTTGGCCAGCATCCGGCGCAGATCGGTGACCATCTGCACGTCGATGTCCTTGCCGGCCGGGGGGTCGAGGAATTCCAGCTCGTTCCCTAGCTTGACGGCGACCTTGCCGTCATGGCGCACGGTGACCGTGCCGACGGTTTCCAGCAGGTCGGCCACCGAGCGCCACTCGATGTTGTGACTTGCCGGATGCGCGAAGATCTGCCGCAGCGTGTCCCGATGCCGGCCATCAAGATGTTCTGGCGTTGCCATACCCAGACCCTAGCCTGCCGCCCCGCTCCGCGCGTACCGGCCCGGGCTGGTGCCGAGGACATGCCTGAAATGGCGGGTCAGGTGCGACTGGTCGTAGAAGCCGGCCTCGGCCGCGGCCAGGCTAGGCGGCATTCCGTCGAGCAGCAGCCCCCGCGCCAGGTCGATCCGGCGGCTGGTCATGTACTGATGCGGGCTGATCCCGAACTGCCTGCTGAACTCCCTGACCAGGTGCGCCGGGTGGGCGTGCAGGGCATCCGACGCCTCCCGGAGCGTCATCGACTCGCGGAAGCGGGCGTCGATCAGGCCGCGCAGCCCATCAGCCACGCCGGAGCTGGCCGTCGCGTCACCGGGCATGCGGCGCCGGCTCAGGTGCCAGCCGAGCCGTTCGGCGATGAAAGCCAGCCGGCTCTCCGCCTCGAACTCCTCGCCCGGCTGGCCGAGCACGCCGTGCAGCTGGTGGATGCGCTGCCGCAGCAGCGCGTCGGCCAGCACGGGCTGGTCGACGGCCTGGCCGATGAGGCTCGCGGGCAGGCTCGAGAGATCGAGGTAGACGACCCGCTTGCGGAAGCCCGCGGTGGTGGCCGCGCGCCCGTTATGCGGGATGTGTGGAGGCAGCAGCGTGACGGCCTGGTCCATGGCGCCGTGCTCGTGGCGGTGCAGGTCGTACCTGATTTTCCCGTCGTCGACGATCAGCAGCGTCCACGCCTCGTGCGTGTGCATCGGGTAGACGTGGCTGGTCATGCGCGCGTGGAAGACCTCGACGACGCCGGGAACCGCCGGCCGCCAGGCACGGACCCGCGTGTCGCTGACCACGCAAAAATCGTACAAGATCCGACGTTGGGTGATGGTGTTCGATCGATGGCATGGATTCAGACAGCGAGCCGGTCAGGTTCGACACCAAGATCGCGGTGCTGCTCCGTGACGACCTGGAGGTATGGCAGCGGCTGAATGTCGCCTCGTTCCTCGTCAGCGGCATCGGGCAGCGGGCCCCTGAGGTGATCGGCGAGCCCTACGCGGACGCGGACGGGACGGAGTACCTGCCGATGTTCCGCCAGCCGGTCCTGATCTTCGAAGGCGGCAAGGAGACCCTGACGAAGGCCCACGAACGCGCGATCAGCCGGGGCGTCGCCTTGTCCGTATTCACCGCGGATCTCTTCGCGACCGGCAATGACCGGGACAACCGCGCCGCGGTACGCGCCGTGCGCGCGGCGGACCTGGACCTGGCTGGCATGGCCGTCTACGGCCCGCGCGGCGTCGTGGACAAGATCGTCAAGGGCGCGCGCATGCACCCGTAGCGGCCGGGCCGGCCGGCGCGGGAAATCAGCGGGGCGGCGCGGGGTCGCGCGGGCTGACCAGCCCGGCCTGGTAGGCGAACACCACGAGCTGGGCGCGGTCACGGGCGCCGAGCTTGATCATCGCGCGGCTGACGTGGGTCTTGGCGGTGGTGGGGGACAGCACCATGGCGGCGGCGATCTCGTCGTTGCTCAGCCCGTGCGCGACCAGGGCGACGACCTCGCGCTCCCGGTTGGTGAGGCGTTCCATCCCGGCGGCGGCCACGGCGTCGGGGGGCCGGGCGACGAACTCGCTGATCAGGCTCCTGGTGACCGCGGGGGACAGCAGCGAGTCCCCGCGCATGACCACGCGCAGCGCCTGCAGCAGCTCCGCCGGTTCGGTGTCCTTCAGCAGGAAACCGCTGGCGCCTGCCCGCAGCGCGCGGAAGATGTACTCGTCCAGCCCGAAATTGGTCAGGATGACGACGCGGACGCTGTCCAGCCGCTCGTCCGCGACAATCTGCCTGGTGGCCTCGATCCCGTCGAGGACCGGCATCTGGATGTCGACCAGCGCGATGTCGGGCCGGTGCTCGGCCGCCAGCGCGACCGCCTCCCGTCCGTCGACGGCTTCGCCGACCACCTCGATGTCGTCCTCCGCGTCGAGCAGCGACCGGATCCCGCTGCGGATCAGCGCCTGATCGTCGGCTAGCAGGATCCTGATCACGACGCGGCTCGTGCCGGGAGCTCGGCCCGGACCCGGAACCCTCCGCCCGCCCTGGGCCCGGCGTCAAGGCTGCCGCCGAGCGCGGATACCCGCTCTCGCATCCCGATCAGGCCCATCCCCGATGTCGGCTGCGGGGCTGGGGCACCGCCGCCGCCCGAGCCTCCGTTCCTGGCTCCGTCGTCGTCGACCTGCACGGTTAGCAGGCCAGGCCCGTACTGCAGGTGCACCGTCGTACAGGTCTGGCCCGCGTGCCTGGTGACGTTGGTGAGCGCTTCCTGCACGATCCGGTACGCCGCCTGGTCCACGTCGGGCGTCAGCTGCCGCTCGGTCCCGCCGACCGTCACCGTGACCGGCAGCCCCGCCGCCTGCGCCCGCGCGATGAGGGCGTCCAGCTGGCGAAGCCCGCTGCAGTCGGAGTCGTCGGAGGCGCGCAGGACGCCGAGCGTCGCGCGCAGTTCCCTGCTGGCGTCGGCGCTGGCTTCCTGGATCGCCGCCAGCGCG
Organism: Trebonia sp.; assembly: GCF_049794275.1. Classification (NCBI taxonomy): domain Bacteria; kingdom Bacillati; phylum Actinomycetota; class Actinomycetes; order Streptosporangiales; family Treboniaceae; genus Trebonia; species Trebonia sp. The sequence continues at coordinate 2,960 of NZ_JBARCR010001175.1, read as the reverse complement.
GCGGGCACCTCCTCACCGCGCTTGCGCGCCAGGTGAGCGGCCACGCCCGCCTGCACGTGGATCACCGAGATGCTGTGCGTCAGGGAGTCGTGCAGCTCGCGGGCGATGCGCAGCCGCTCTTCCACGGCCTTGCGGAGCGCGACCTCGTCCCTGGTGCGTTCGGCCTCTTCGGCGCGCTGCTCCGCTTCGCGGAGATGCAGCTGCCACATTCGGCCGGCGACGAGCATGCCGACGATTGAGACGAGCCAGCCGGCGTCCAGGAACCTTCGCAGGGCACGATCGGAGCGCATTCTCCGAGCATACGAACCGGCCCGCCGCGGGCGCATCCTCCCGCCGGAGCCATTACCGGCTACTTCCCGCGAAGTACCCCAGGGTCTAGTACCGGGCTCAACCTGGAATCAAACCGCGGGCTGACGTCCTGCTCGCGGGGTCGGTGTGACGCTGGGGAGCAGGAGACCTTCGCGCTTAAGTGGGGTGATCGAAGTGGTGGTACAGCTGACCATGACTGCGTGGCTGGTGCTGGAAGCCGGGCTGCTGATCCGCGACCGGATCCGCGGGAAGGGCAGCGCCGCGCGGGACCAGGGAACGCTCTGGCTGAACATCGTCATCATCACGGCGGCAGTGGTGGCGGCCGGGCTGCTGACCGGCGCGGTCAAGAACGCTGGTCCCTGGGAGTTCGGCTCGACCGGGCTGAGCGCGGTCGGCCTGCTCGTCATGTGGACTGGCCTGGCGGTCCGGATCTGGGCGATCGTGGTGCTTGGCAACTCGTTCCGGACGACCGTGGAGGTGGACACAAGCCAGCGGGTAGTCGACAGCGGCCCGTACCGGTGGGTGCGGCATCCGTCGTACACCGGGATCGTGCTGCTGATGGCCGGCCTGGGCCTGGTGTACGGCAACGTGCCCGCGCTGGCGATCTTGCTGGTGCTGCCGGCCGGCGTGCTGATTCACCGGATCTTCGTCGAGGAAGCCGTCCTCACCGAGGTGATAGGCCGGGCATACGCGGACTACGCCGCCCGTACCAAGCGCCTCGTGCCGGGACTGTGGTGAGAACCGAGCGGCCACGCGCCACGCCGCCCCCGTCTCACATCGCGAGACAAAGCCGTCGATATAGGAGCAGAAAATTACGCCAAAACGCTGATAACAGCAAGAAAAGTGTAACGTTCTGCTCCTAAGTGGTCTGCAGCTGGGTGCACCCTCCGCCGAGGAGGCCGGTCCGCGGCGCAATCGGCAGGCTCGTCCCCGGGGACATGATCGGCCTGGTCCGCTATTTGCGCGAGCACCCGGCTGCCTGACGATGGGTGTATGAGAAGGAGACCACAGTGGCTGACATGACTCCCGAAACCGCCTTGCAACTGGCCGACTGGAGGCGGCAGAACGCCGCGCTGTACGCCCGGGTCCGCGAGCAGGCGGATCCAGCAGCCGCGCACGCGCTATGGCGGGACGGCCGGGATCAGATGATGCGCTCGCACCCGCAGAGCCCGCTGCCCGCCGGTGACCCGATGCGAGCCAGTGGCGTGCCTTACTGGCCCTACGATCCGGCGCTGCGATGGACCGTGCCCGTCGAGCCGGTCGCGCGGCAGCAGCGGCTCGTGATCGATACCGGCCCGGATGGCGTGACCCGCTTCGAGCAGGTCGGCTGGGTGACGCTCGGGGATCCCGTCGGCCGGCGCGTGGCGCTGTGGTGGCTGGATCAGTACGGCGGTGGCCTGTTCCTGCCGCTGCGGGACGCGACGGCAGGCACCACCAGTTACGGTGCCGGCCGGTACCTGCTCGACACGGCGAAAGGCGCCGATCTCGGCTCGGCCGGCCACGCCCTCGTCATCGATCTGAACTTCCAGTACCACCCGTCCTGCCGTTACGACAGCCGCTGGGTCTGCCCGCTCGCGCCGCACGACAACGTCATCGACGTACCCATCAGGGCGGGAGAGCGGCTGACCCAGCCAGATTGACCCTGCCCGGCTGCCCCTTTGCCTGTCGCTCAATGTGGCGGCTGGTTGCGCTCCCACCAGGGCGGGTCTGGCGGCTGGTCGTCGGGTGGCCAGTCCGGCGCCGGTTCTCCGGCGGCTGGTTCCTGCCACTCGGCCGGGTACTGGTCAGAGGCGTCGATCGCCGGGCCGGCCGGGTTCATGGTGTTGCCGTACGCGAGAGTGCCGGGTGGTGGGAGGGGAGCGGTGCTCGCGCCTGGCAGGGTGCTGATCGCCGGGTCGCATTCGACCGCGTGCAGTCGCAGGGAGCCGTCGGCTCTGTCGGCGAGCAGCAGCGCGCAATCGGGAAGGTTCTGCAGCGCCGTCGGCTCGACGGCGTATTCGTAGCCGCGCTGCCTGGTCTCGGTGTCTCTCCAGTACGTGCCGCCGGACTGCGACCACCCGCCGCGGGTGGCGGTGTAGGAGGAGACGACGAAGGTGTGCCGGCGGCCGATGTAGGCCGCGGCCTGCTCGGCTTCTGCGTGGTTGCCGAGACGCATGAACGCGGTGGTGCCGCCGCCGATCATGCTCGCCGCGTCCTCGCGCAGGTGCCGGAACAGCAGCGTGACCGGCGCCCCGCGCAGGTCGCACGTTTCCGCGAGACGCTCGAGGTGGCGCCTGGCGATCTCGTCGGCCCCGGCGATGAGCACCGCGGGCGGTTCCTGCGCGGCACCCGATACCTGCACGGTCAGCCAGTGCGCGGTCAGCGCGGTCAGTATTTCGCCGGCCGCGGTTCGCGGTCCGCCGTCCAGGGTGAGGCAGGTGTAGCGCTCCGGCTGGGCTGGCCACCCATCGCTCGCGTAGGCGGCGACTTCCGCCAGCACCGCGTCCAAACGGACCAGGCTGGCTCCGATCTGTTCCCGGTACCCGGCGGGGAACAGGTCCCCGGCAAGGAGTTCCAGTTCACCTGCGCTGAGTATGCCGCTCGGGATGGCGTGCCCGAGCGCGGCGCGGACCACGGCGGCCAGCCGCTGGGGCGTCACGCCGCGCCCAGCC
>NZ_JBARCR010001174.1:0-3182 GCF_049794275.1 Trebonia sp. | reverse complement strand
GTCCACGCTGACGCCCAGGCAGCGCCGGGCGCTGGCCGCCGCGGTCCCGGCGCTCGACGCCCTGGCGCGCGCGGTCGACCGGCTGGCCGACACCCAGGGCACGTAACCCCGCCCGCGTTTCCTGGTGCCCCGGGCCGCGCGGTTACCCCCGTAACGGAGACAATGGCCCGAGCGAGCCAACGGCGCGTCCGGAAGGGGGCCAGGTCAACATGTCACGGTCCGGGCGTTTCGCCGCGTGGTGGCCGGGAGGGGGCGCGGACCCCGGGGAGGGCCGCGAGCCCGACCCGAGGTTCACGTTCGCCAACGAGCGCACGTTCCTGGCCTGGAGCCGGACAGCGCTCGCGCTCGTGGTGGCCGGGCTCGGCATCGTGCAGTTGCTGCCGCCGTTTCCCCGCGTCCCGGTCGGCCGCCACCTGCTGGGGGTCCCGCTCATCGTGCTCGGCGCGGTGCTCGCGATCGTCGCGTACGGCGAATGGGTGCGGAACCAGCGCGCGCTGCGCCGCGGCGACCCGCTGCCGCGCTCGGTCATGCCGTGGATCCTCGCCGCCACGATCGCCGGAGTAGCGGTCATCTCCGCGATCGTCCTGCTGATCTCGGCGCTCCGATGACCGACCCCGAGCCGAGCGATACCGCGGCGAGCGAAACTGAGGAAGGCGACGCCGGCCTGGCGCTCGAGCGCACGTCGCTGTCCTGGACGCGGACGGCGCTAGCCTTCGCCGCCCTCGGCGGCGTCATGCTCAAGGAAAACGTGATCACGGGCTTGATCATCCTCGCGGTCGTCCCGCTGATCTGGCGTCTCGGCCGGCTGCCGAGAAGCGGTTCTACCCTCGGCGGGCTGCCCACCGTCGGCGGCAGGCGCATCCGCATGATCACCGTGTCCATCGTCGGGGTATCGCTGCTCTCCCTGCTCGTCGCCGTGCTAGGCCCCTCCGTCCCGGGCGCCCTGCACCGCTAGCCGTGCATAGTTGGTCCATGACGCAGCGACCACGGCCGCGCACGGCCGAACTGCTCGACCTCGCGCCGCATCCCGAGGGCGGCTGGTACCGGGAGACGTGGCGCGCCGGCCCGGCGTCGCACCCCGACGGCTACCCAGGCCTGCGCGCCGCCGCCACCGGGATCTACTTCCTGCTCGCTCCCGGCGAGGAATCCCGCTGGCACCGCGTCAGGTCGGACGAGGTATGGCTCTGGCACGCCGGCGGCCCGCTGCTCATGCTCGACGGCGGTGACGGCGACCGGCCGTCCGGGCAGCCGGAAACCACGACACTAGGGCCGGGCCTCGAGACGGGCCAGGTCCCGCAGCACGTCGTTCCGGGCGGTCACTGGCAGGCCGCCCGCCCGGCCGCCGGCGAAGAAGTGCTGGTCAGCTGCGTGGTGGCGCCGGGCTTCGACTTCGCGGACTTCACCCTGCACGAAACGTAAGGAAAGCCTCTTCCCAGCATCCGTCACCTGGTCGCCCGCCCCAGCAGGGACATGGTAAATGTGACTGTGACCGATAGTTGGCCCCTGTGACTGATACTTGGCCCCATATTCAGAAGAGCTGCAGATGTTCTATCGACGCTCGTTCGCGGCGGCTGCCTCTCAGCCTTGGTCTGCGGTGATGAGGCGCGGGATGATGGCTTGCTCCGCGTATCCGCCGCTGCCGTCTGGGGTGATGTGCCAGGCGTGCCTGCCGGGCAGGATGGTGACGGCTTCGACCAGTTCCGTGCCGGCGTAGAGCAGTCCGGTGCCGTCTTCGGTTGCGTACCCGGCGGGCAGCGTCCCGTTGGCGATGAGTCCCCGGAACGCAGTCCGGCGGGGCTGGTCGTCGAGGTCGTCGTGGGCGCCGTTGCTGTAGGGGAGGAAGGCGAGCCCGCCGGTGAACGGGTCGAGGCTGTCCCGGAAGGAGTCGGTTGGCCCGCCGGTGTGCCAGCACAGGCTGCCCGCGCTCCAGCCGGCGAGCACCACGCCTGCCTCCCAGCACTCCCGCAGGATTTCCGGAAGGCCGTGAGCGCGCCACACCGCGACCAGGTTGACGACGCTGCCGCCGCAGACCAGGATCACGTCCTGTCCGAGCAGGTGCGCCCGGACATCGGGTACGTTCGGCTGGGTGAACAGCTGCAGGAAGCTGAACTCGACGTCGCCGCGCCCGGCGAGCAAGCCGGCGAAGTGGTCGATGGCATCCTGCCTGTCGCCGACCGCGGTCGGGATGAGGCACACTTTCCGGACGGGACCGTTTGCCGGTGCGAGGCTGATCGCGTAGTGGAGCAGTGTCTCGGGCGGCGGCCCGCCGGGCTGGGGCTTCAGGACTCCGGAGAAGGCGAAGATTCGACGCCGTTCGGTGCTCACTGGCAAAGCTTACGAGTCTCGTCAGGGCCGCTTGTCAGCTTTGGTGGCCAGCCTGCGGAGTACCTTGATGTCGTCGATGTCCTTCGGCCGCCATGGCCCGCCGTTGCGCAGGCGCGGGTACTGCTCTTTCATGGCGAGCATGCCGGCGACGCTCATGGCTAGTACCGGCATGCCGTCGAGCCTCGCTGGCTCGTCGCTGAACGAGCCGGGCGGGAACAGCCAGTCTGAGAATCGTCCGTCGGGCTGGCTGAACGATCGGTCTGGGCGCCGGTCGAAGTAGGCGGTGCTGAAGTCCGCGCCGTCCCAGGTGAACTCGCAGGACTCTTCCGGCGGCTGGGTCGCCAGGGCCGTGGCGCCAGCTTCCACCAGCACTGCCCTGGACCGCCCGGCGTCGGTGCGCTCGACCCAGAACTCGACGTCGCCGTGCTCGCGGGTGATCCGGCCGATCCTCGCGTCGAGGCCCCAGCCTCCGAACAGCCACGCCGGGATGCCCGCTGCGCCCAGCGCGTTCACCACGGCCCTGATGACGCGCAGCTGCGCGGCCGTCCGCTCATTCACCGCACCAGTCTGCCCGAGGCACCGCCAGGGGCGGTAGCCGGCAGAGGGTCGATATCAATCAGTCCATACAGCCGAAGAACGCCGGGCTGCGTGATGTTCTTGTCTGGTAACCATGAGCGACGTGGGGCTGGTGCGATCAGATCGTTGCGGCCTGGATGAGCTGTTCCTGGCTTACGGAACCGGAGACGCGGAGCGCGGCCGCGATCACGGTGGCGGCAGAATGCTGCCTGTCTCGTAGTTGACGTGCCTCGGCACACCAAAACTCTGTCGACCCTCTGAACGGGGGGCCAAGTATAGGT
>NZ_JBARCR010001173.1:0-1611 GCF_049794275.1 Trebonia sp. | reverse complement strand
GACGTGGCGTCGCCCGACGACCCGCCGGACACCGTGGTGCACGTGCGCGAGCCGCACAACCCGGCGGACGACGTGCGCGCCATCAAGGGCTCCACCCGGCTGGAGGCGAAGAAGCAGCGCAGGCGGGAGGGCCGCGAGTCCGGCCGCCGCCGGCCGCCGGTGGTCACCGAGTCGGAGTTCCTCGCCCGCCGTGAGTCCGTGGAGCGGACGATGATCGTGCGGCAGCGCGGCGACCGCACCCAGATCGCCGTGCTCGAGGACGGCGTGCTCGTCGAGCACTACGTGAACCGCACGACGCACGCCTCCTACGTGGGCAACGTGTACCTGGGCAAGGTGCAGAACGTGCTGCCGTCGATGGAGGCCGCCTTCGTCGACATCGGCAAGGGCCGCAACGCGGTGCTGTACGCGGGTGAGGTTAACTTCGACGCGTCAGGCCTGGAAGGCCAGTCCAAGCGCATCGAGTCGGCGCTGAAGCCGGGCCAGGCCATCATCGTGCAGGTCACCAAGGACCCGGTGGGGCACAAGGGAGCGCGGCTGACGTCGCAGATCTCGCTGCCCGGCCGCTACCTCGTCTACGTGCCAGGCGCGTCGATGACCGGCATCAGCCGGAAGCTTCCCGACACCGAGCGGAACCGGCTTAAGAACATCCTCAAGAAGGTGACCCCGGAGAACGCTGGCGTCATCGTGCGCACCGCCGCCGAGGGCGCCGCCGAGGCCGAGCTGGACCGCGACGTGACGCGGCTGGCCGCCCAGTGGGAGAACATCGAGAAGAAGGCAAAGACGGCCAGCGCGCCGTCCTTGCTGTACGGCGAGCCGGACCTGACGATCCGGGTGGTCAGGGACGTGTTCAACGAGGACTTCAGCAAGCTGATCGTGTCCGGCGACGACGGCTGGGACGTGATCGACGAGTACGTGCGCTACGTCGCGCCGCACCTGGCGGACCGGCTCAGCCGCTGGGAGGAGTCGCCAGAGTCGGACGGCGAGGACGTGTTCGCCGCGTACCGGATCGACGAGCAGCTCGCCAAGGCCCTCGAGCGCAAGGTGTGGCTGCCGAGCGGCGGCTCGCTCGTCATCGACAGGACCGAGGCGATGACGGTCATCGACGTGAACACCGGCAAGTTCACCGGCCAGGGCGGGAACCTGGAAGAGACCGTCACCCGCAACAACCTGGAGGCGGCCGAGGAGATCGTCCGCCAGCTCCGGCTCCGCGACGTCGGCGGCATCCTCGTCATCGACTTCATCGACATGGTGCTCGAGTCCAACAGGGAACTCGTGCTCCGGCGGCTGCTCGAGTGCCTGGCCAGGGACCGGACCAAGCACCAGGTCGCCGAGGTGACCTCGCTCGGCCTGGTGCAGATGACCCGCAAGCGGGTCGGCGCCGGCCTGCTCGAGGCCTTCTCCCAGCCGTGCGAGTGCTGCAACGGCCGCGGCGTGATCCTCACGCTCGAGCAGCCGGAGCCCGGCCACCGCTCGACCGCCGGGCACCGCGATCAGCGCCGCCAGGCGCCGGGCAACGGCAACGGCAACGGCCGGGACGCCAAGGACAGCCGCAGGGACAACGGCCGCGGCAACGGCGCGGGCCGCGCCGACCGGGACCGCCCGGTACGCGAG
>NZ_JBARCR010001172.1:0-9201 GCF_049794275.1 Trebonia sp. | reverse complement strand
CGCCGGGTCCCTGTCGCGCGGGACGCTCACCGGTCGGGTTCTGGGTCGGCCAGCCAGCCGAGCAGCTCGGCGTCGAAGAGCTCAGGGCGCTCCTCGTGCGGGAAGTGGCCCGCGCCGTCGATGATCTTCCACCGGTAGGGCGCCTCGACGTACCGGCCCGCGCCGCGCGCGGTCTGCGGCGGCACGCACGGGTCGAGCGTGCCGTGCAGGTGCAGGGTGGGCACGGCGATCGGGGACCGCATGTGCCGGGCGTACCGCAGGCCGTCGGGCCGGAACGCGCTGCGCACGAACCACCGCGGGTACTCCAGCGAGGTGTGCGCGACCGGCGGGATCCGCATGGCCCGCTGGTAGACCCGGGCGGTTTCCTCGTCCGGCCAGCCGGGCGCCGACCAGGACGACAGGATCGACCCGACCAGGGCGGCGCTGTCGCGCACCAGAAGCCGTTCAGGGAACAGCGGCAGCTGGAAGGCCAGCGGGTAGCCGCCGCGCTTCGCCGCACCGGACGGCGGCGCGCCCGACAGCGACCTGGTGATCCGCAGCGGGCTGCCGGCCAGTGCGGTGCGCAGCTGGAGCGGATGGGCCATGGACACGACCGCGAGCCGCCGTGCCGACTTGGGGAAGTAGGACGCGAGCGTCCACGCGACTAGGCCGCCCCAGTCGTGCCCGACGACGGCCGCGTTAGCCTCGCCGAGCGCGCGGATCAGGCCGGCGGCGTCCGCGGCGGCCGTGATCAGGTCGTACCCCCTGGGCGGCTTGTCGCTGCCCCCGTAGCCGCGCAGGTCGGCCGCGACGGCCCGGTAGCCGGCCGCCGCCAGCGACACCAGCTGCGTGCGCCACGTCCACCAGAACTCGGGGAACCCGTGCAGCAGCAGGACGAGCGGCCCGTCCCCGATGCTCGCCACGTGGAAGCGCGTGCCGTTCGCGCTGACCGTGCGGTGCGTCCACGGGCCGCTGATCGCGATGGCTGATTCTGTTGCCATGACCAGGAACCCTGGTTACCCGCGGGCGGGTATCTCGGCCGTCGCGCCCGCGCCGCCGGCCGTGATGCGCGGGTTCGGCACCGCAGCGTCTTGCCCGTCTGGGCCCTCCTCACCGCGCCGGAGCATGCTGATGTCGTCGGTGACAGTCTTCCTCGTCATGGCCATGCCGGTCATCTTCCTGATGAAGTACCGGGCGATGACGACGGCGATCGCCGTGAGGACCAGGAACGTGAGGCCCGCGAAGCCGAACGCGCCGGCCAGGCCCCCCGGTGCCCCGGCCCAGTACAGGAAGTAGGCGTAGGCGAAGCACAGCAGCATGATGCCGGGGAAGGCGATCATGAGGCCGCCCACGACAAGTCCCGCCGCCGTTCCCAGGCGTGTCCCGTCGATTTTCAGCTCGCGTTTCGCCAGGGCGATCTCATACCTGATCAGCGATGAGACGTCCTTGGCGGCCAGCGCGACGAGATCACCGATTGACTGCTGATCGCTAGCACCGTCCGGTTTCCCGTTGCCGGCCATGGCGTGCTCCCCTCCGTGCGGGCGCGCCTCAGGGAACGGACAGGCGACCCGTCTTGTCTTCAAGTGAACCAAGGCTATCGTCCGCGACAGAAGACCTCGGTGACATCCCCCTGTGTAGCGAGTCCGGACATGCGAACGGCGCCCCGCGCGGGGGCGCCGCCGCCGTTAGCACGTCAGCCTGGCTACCATGCGTGCACCTTTTCAAATTGTCAGACAGGCCGTTCGTGGCCTGGCTAGACACGCCTCCCGCGGCTGGTCGCACGTGGGTACCTGGCTGCCGTGTCCGGACGTTCCACCAGTCCGTAGGACCTTTCTACGACGAATCCCGGTCGCAAGGAAGCCCTGGACGTGATCAATTCGTGATCTCGATCAGTGGCCGCGTTTACATTCCGTCAACCGGTGCTGGCAGCCGTCACGCCGGACCCGCCGCCGGAGCCTCGGCCGCCGTGCAAAAAATATTCGTTTCGGCCGAACATTAGGACGGAACGTCTGTTCACGCTCAGGGCATATATGTTGTAATTCGGTTGCACGGGTTCTTGGTTGCCATCCGGTGGCTGTGCGGAGTCACGTTTGCGGATAAGCTTCCTTATAGAACGGTGCCGGCTCACCCCCCCAGGGCCGGACCGTGCGCGGCCCCCGCTCTCCCCCCCGGCGGGGGCCGCCCCCTTTCCTTGCTCGGTGGCTTTCAGCCACCTTCGCAGGTGGCCGCAGTATTTGCCCGGGGGACGACCCCCGGAGCCCCCCGATGTGGGGACACCCCCACACCCCCGGCTGCCGCGGGTCACACGTGGAACCCCCTGTTGTTTCGTGTGGTTAGTCCGCTTTCGCCAGGAGAATGTCTAGGAGGGTTACTGCGCCCTCCTTTGAGAGGGGGTTGTTGCCGTTGCCGCATTTGGGGGATTGGATGCAGGAAGGGCAGCCTGTTTCGCATGGGCAGGATGCGATGGCTTCTCTGGTGGCCCGCAGCCAGGCTGGGGCTATCGCGAAGGCGCGTTCCGCGAAACCCGCGCCGCCCTCGTGGCCGTCGTAGACGAAGACCGTTAGCTGGCCGGTGGCCGGGTGCCACTCGGTGGACAGGCCGCCGACGTCCCAGCGGTCGCAGGTGGCGAACAGCGGCAGCATGCCGATGGAAGCGTGCTCCGCCGCGTGGGCCGCGCCGCCGAGACGGTTGCCGGGGAGGGGAACCACGAGGTCGTTCGGGATAGTCCACCAGACAGCGGCCGTGATCAGGGTTCGCTCCGGCAGCTCGAGCGCCACCTCCGCTTCCCTTCTTTTCGATTCGGAACGGACGCGTGTGTACCCCACCACCTGCCGTGTCACCCGTACCTCGCCGAACACGACGTCAGCTTCGCCCCAGCGCGCGCGACGACGCCCGGCGATCACGTCGATGTCGGTGATACCGCGCGCCTGGGTGCTGTACCCGGGGTCGCGGCACTCCACCAGCGCCACCCGGTCGTCAAGGTCCAGCTTGCCCACCAGGTAGCTCTCGCCCTGGTGCAGGTAGACGGCGCCGTCGTGGACGAACCGGTGCGCGGACGGCTCGTCCATCGTCCCCACCAGGCGGCCCGTCTCCTCCTCGACCACCCGCACCGGCCGGCCTGGCCCGCCGCGCAGGCTGATCCGCCTGGCCGGGTAGTCCCGGCGGGCGGAGTGCCAGCCGGACTGCCGCTTCCTGAGCTCGCCCGCCTCGGTCAGGCCGGTGACGGCCGCCGCGGCGGCGGGGCCGAACAGCTCAAGGTCCGGCTCGGTCAGCGGGAGCTCGGCGGCGGCCGCGGCCAGGTGCGGCGCCAGCACGTACGGGTTGGCCGGGTCGAGCACGGCCGGCTCGAGCGGATGGTGCAGCAGCGTATCCGGGTGGTGGATCAGGTACGTGTCGAGCGGGTCGTCGCGAGCGATGAACACCGCGGTGGCGGGCCGCCCGGCGCGCCCGGCCCGGCCGGCCTGCTGCCACAGCGACGACCAGGTGCCCGGCCAGCCGGCGATGAGCACTGCGTCGAGGGCGGGGATGTTGACGCCCAGTTCGAGCGCGGTGGTGGCGGCCATGCCGGTGATCCGCCCGTTGCGCAGCCCGGCCTCCAGGTCGCGGCGGTCGTCGGCCAGGTAGCCCGACCGGTACGCCGCGACCACGTCGCCTTGATCCCGGCCGAGGGCGGTGCGCGCGGTGAGCGCGACGGTTTCCGCGCCGCGCCGGGACCTGATGAAGGCCAGCGCGGGCACCTCCGACCTGACCAGCGCGGCCAGCAGGTCCGCCGCCTCCCCGGTGGCCGCGCGGCGGGACCTGACGTCGCCACGCGTGTACATCAGCGGCGGTTCCCACAGCGCGAACGTGAGCGGGACGCGGGGCGAGCCGTCCTCGGTGACCGCGATCACGTCCAGGCCGGTCAGCAGCCGGGCCCCCGCGGCGGGTTCGGCGATCGTCGCGGAGGCGAGCACGAAGACCGGCGCCATCTGGCCGTCTTCCGGCTTGTGCCGCGCGGCGACCCGGCGCAGCCTGCGCAGCACCTGCGCGACGTGCGAGCCGAAGACCCCGCGGTAGTTGTGGCACTCGTCGATGATCACCACGCGCAGCCGCTTGAAGAAGCCGCGCCAGCGGGTGTGGTTCGGCAGCAGCGCGCTGTGCAGCATGTCGGGGTTGGTCAGCAGGTAGTTGGCGTGGGCCTGCGCCCAGGCCCGGTCGGCGAAGGTCGAGTCGCCGTCGTAGCAGGTGGCGCGTACCCCGGGGACGCCGAGGGCGCGGACCGACTGCAGCTGGTCGGCGGCGAGCGCCTTGGTCGGCGCGATGTACAGCACCGTGCCGCCGTCGAGCACCTCCGACAGCGCAGCGGCGAGGTACCCGGCGGACTTGCCCGAGGCGGCCCGGGTGGCGATGATCACGTTCTCTCCCGCGCGGGAGAGCCCCGCGGCCTGCGCCTGGTGCGTCCACGGGGCTTCGATGCCGCTGGCGGCGAGCGCCTCGGTCACCTCGGACCGGATCGATTGCGGCCATGATGTGGTTTGCCCCGCCCGGCCGGGTATGTGCTCTAGGTGCACGAGTTCGCCCGCATGCTGCGCGGCCCGCAGAACGGAGAGCGCGGGGACAAGCGCAGGGACAGGCGTGACCGTGGACACGGTTTAAAGTGTGACATCTTCGAGGCGGGTGCCGGACACTCTGATTTCGTATAGACATGTACCCGGAGCGTGGTTGAATGCCGAACAGGGGCCGGCCGCCACGACGCAAGAGATGACGCCTTCACGGCGCTGGAGGATTTTGTGGATCTGAAGCTTGGGCACAGCAACAAGGACGGTATCGAGGTCGTCGACGTTGAGGGTGAGATCGACGTCTACACCGCGCCGCGCCTGCGCGAGCTGCTCATCGAGCTTGTCAACAAGAAGAACTACCAGCTGGTAGTGAACATGGAGAAGGTCGAGTTCCTCGACTCCACGGGCCTCGGGGTCCTGGTCGGCGGGCTCAAGCGGGTCCGCGCCCACGACGGGTCGCTCGACCTGGTCTGCACGCAAGAGCGCATCCTGAAGATCTTCCGCATCACCGGTCTCACCAAGGTCTTCGGGATCTACGAATCGGTGGACCAGGCGATCGCCGCCCGGAAGGCCGAGAAGTAGCCACCGCTTCCCATGGCCACCGTCGAAGTCACCTTCCCGCCGCTGCCCGCGCATGTGCGGACCGCAAGGCTCGTCGCCACCGCGGTAGCCCGCCGGAGCGGCATTGACGAGTCGCTGCTTGACGAAGTACGCCTCGCGGTCGGCGAGGCCTGCTCCCGCGCGGTCGAGGCGCACCGCAAGTACTGCCCAGGGCAGCCGATCCGGGTGGTGCTGTGCGATGACGGCGAGCGGTTCGAGGTGGTGGTGACCGACGCGGCCCCAGCGGACGCGGACGGCGAGGCTCCCGTGGCCGCGGCACGGCAGGGCGGTAACGGTACCGCTCGCGGCGCTGCCGCCGGGGACGGCGGTACCGCGGCCGGCGACGGGGCTCCTGTCGCCGGCAGCGGAACCACTGCCGGGGCGGACGGCGTGATCCTGCAGCTTCCCGCGGACGTAGGCCTGGCGGTCATCACCGGGCTCGCCGACGACGTGCGCATTTCGCCCGCCGGTGACGGCACCAGCGTCGCCATGAGCTGGAAGCGCCGCTCCGCGACCGCCTGAATTGGTCGCGACGGTAATTTGGGCGTTTCTCCGCGCGGGGGTCCTTGTCACTATGAACCGGACATTCCGGGCGCACGTCATGATCATGTAGCCTGCGTCGCGGGTGGCCACTAACATCACGTTTCGGTAGCGAAAATGTTAGGAAGTTACGGCGCTTCAGGATCATGGGCAAGCATTGTAGACTCCCGCCCACGCCTGCTTTCCCGGCGTACGGGGCAGGTTGAGACGGGCTTTGTTGGTCACACGTCTGCCTTAGCGGCGCTTATCAGACGTCCAAGGAGATCGAATGTCTGAGCACTACCCCGCCCTTGCGGCGGGTGGACTGGCTACCCCGGTCACTGTTAGCGGCAGCAACCTCACCTTGGTTGTGATCGTCGCGGTCATAGCACTGTCAGCCCTTGCCGTCGCAGGCTGGCTGGTGCGTGAGGTCCTGGCGGCTAGCCAGGGGACCGCGAAGATGCAGGAGATCGCCAAGGCGGTGCAGGAGGGCGCCGCGGCGTACCTGCGCAGGCAGTTCAGAACGCTGGGCGTCTTCGTCTTCCTTATCTTCTGGATTCTTCTCCTGCTTCCCGCGGACAGTTCCGAAGTGCGCTGGGGACGCAGCATCTTCTTCCTCGTCGGCGCGGTGTTCTCCGGGCTGACCGGGTTCACCGGCATGTCGCTGTGCGTCCGCGGCAACGTCCGCGTCGCGGCGGCCGCACGCGACTCCGGCGAGCGCAGCGCGATGCGGATCGCGTTCCGCACCGGCGGCGTGGCCGGCATGTTCACGGTGGGCCTGGGCCTGTTCGGCGCGGCCATCGTGGTGCTGATCTACAAGGCCAACGCGCCGGACGTGCTGGAAGGCTTCGGGTTCGGCGCGGCGCTGCTCGCCATGTTCATGAGGGTCGGCGGCGGCATCTACACCAAGGCCGCCGACGTGGGCGCGGACCTGGTCGGCAAGGTCGAGCAGGGCATCCCAGAGGACGACCCGCGGAACGCGGCCACGATCGCCGACAACGTCGGCGACAACGTGGGCGACTGCGCCGGCATGGCAGCGGACCTCTTCGAGTCCTACGCGGTCATGCTGGTCGCCTCGCTGATCCTGGGCAAGTCCGCCTTTGGCGACAAGGGACTGATCTTCCCGCTGCTCGTCCCGATGATCGGCGTGATCACGGCGGTGATCGGCATCTTCGCGGTCGCGCCACGCGCGCGCGACCGCAGCGGGATGACCGCGATCAACCGCGGCTTCTTCATCTCCGCGGTGATTTCGGTTATCGGGGTCGCGATTCTCTGCTTCACCTACCTGCCGGCGAAGTTCAGCGAGCTGTCGGGCATCGGCAACCCCGCGATCGCCGCCTACAACGGCAATCCGCGGTGGATCGCGTTCGGCGCGGTGCTGATCGGCATCGTGCTGGCGTCCGCGATCCAGCTGCTGACCGGGTACTTCACCGAGACCAACCGGCGGCCGGTCAGGGACATCGGGGAGGCCTCGGAGACGGGCGCGGCCACCGTGATCCTGTCCGGCATCTCGTCAGGGATGGAGTCCTCCGTCTACTCGGCGCTGCTGATCGCCGGGGCTGTCTTCGGCTCCTACCTGCTGGCCACCGGCAATGCCACCATCGCGCTGTTCGCCGTGGCCATGGCGGGCGGCGGCCTGCTGACCACGGTCGGCGTGATCGTGTCGATGGACTCCTTCGGCCCGGTGACCGACAACGCGCAGGGCATCGCGGAGATGTCCGGTGAGGTGGAGGGCGAGGCAGCACAGGCGCTGACCAAGCTCGACGCGATCGGCAACACGACCAAGGCCATCACCAAGGGGATCGCGATCGCGACCGCGGTGCTGGCCGCGACCGCGCTGTTCGGCTCGTTCCGCGACTCGGTGGAGTCGGCCCTTGGCGTCAGGGCGTCCGGCACGTTCGCCTTGAACATTGCCCAGCCGAACGTGCTTGTCGGGTTGATCGTCGGCGGGTCGGTGGTCTTCCTGTTCTCCAGCCTGCTGATCATGGCGGTCGGCCGGGCAGCGCAGCGGGTCGTGCTCGAAGTGCGCATGCAGTTCAGGACCCATCCGGGGATCATGACCTACCAGGAGAAGCCCGACTACTCGCGGGTGGTGGACATTGTCACCGCGGACTCGCTGCGTGAGCTGGTCACCCCTGGCCTGCTCGCGGTGCTGGCGCCGATCGCGATCGGGTTCACGTTCGGTTACGCGCCGCTCGGCTCCTACCTGGCCGGGGCGATCACGGTCGGCGTGCTGATGGCCATCTTCCTGGCCAACTCCGGCGGCGCGTGGGACAACGCCAAGAAGCTCGTCGAGGACGGCAACTACGGCGGCAAGGGTTCCGCGGCGCACGAGGCGACCATCATCGGCGACACCGTGGGCGACCCGTTCAAGGACACCGCGGGCCCCGCGATCAACCCGCTGATCAAGGTCATGAACCTGGTCTCGCTGCTGATCGCCACCTCGGTGGTGAAGTACAGCTCCAACACCGGCCTGCGGGTCGGAGTGGCGCTCGGCGCGGTGATCATCATCGTCGCGGCGGTCGTCATCTCCAAGCGGCGGTCGCACGGCATGGGCGAGGAGGAGCCGGCCAGCCTGGACAGCGACACCGCCGCCGCGATGGAGGCCGCCGCGCCGGGGCCGGAAGACACGGCCGTGATCGCGGCGCACGGAGCCGAGGGCCAGTCGGCGAACGGGCGCCAGCCGTCGGGTAAACCGGCCGCCACCCCAACGTCTGACGCCGATCCCGGCGACTGACTGAGTTAATCCGACGTGCACGTCCCCGGGCCTGCTACAGGTCCGGGGACGTGTCGTTTTCCGCGGCCGCCACGGCGTCTCTCGAGATGCCGAGCAGGTACAGGACCGTGTCCAGGTAGGGCACGCTGAGCGCCGTGTCGGCGGCGTCCCGCACCATCGGCTTGGCGTTGAACGCGATGCCGAGCCCGGCGGCGGCGATCATGCCGAGGTCGTTGGCGCCGTCGCCGACCGCCACCGTCTGCGACAGCGGCACTCCCGCAGTGCGGGCGAACCTGCGCAGCGCCTCGGTCTTGCCCTCGCGGTCGATGACCGGATCAAGGACGCGCCCGGTCAGCTTCCCGTCCGCCACCTCGAGCGTGTTCGCCGCCACGTAGTCGATGCCCAGCGAGGCGGCGAGCGGCTCGATCACCGCGGTGAACCCGCCGCTGACGATCCCGCACTTGTAGCCGAGGCGCTTCAGTGTCCTGATCAGGGTCCGCGCCCCGGGGGTCAGCCGCAGGCTGGCACGCACCGCGTCGAGGACCGACGCGTCGAGCCCCGCGAGCAGCGCGGTGCGCTCGCGGAGCGAGGCGGCGAAGTCGAGCTCACCCCGCATCGCGGACTCCGTGATCTTCGCCACCTCGTCGGCGCACCCGGCGCGCGCCGCCAGCAGGTCGATGACCTCCTCCTGGATCAGCGTCGAGTCCACGTCCATCACGATCAGCCGCATCGCGCGCCGGTGCAGCCCGCCGCGCTGGACCGCGACGTCCACGCCGCTATCCGCGGCCACCTGCGCCAGCGCGGCCCGCAGCGGGCCGGGCTCTGCCCCGGAGACGTCCAGCTCTATGC
>NZ_JBARCR010001171.1:0-4102 GCF_049794275.1 Trebonia sp. | reverse complement strand
GCCCCATTGGTCCCGGTGCCCCCGCGGGTCCGGGAGGGCACCAGGGTCAGTCGGCAGTGAACCCGCTCGCCACACCGCCGGCGATCACCCCGCAGGCCGATCCGGGGGGCCAGCCTGGCCCAGGCCTCGGCTTCCCTGGGGGCCCGCTCGGACCCGCCGGGCCGGCGTACTCCGCTGCGCAGCCGGGTGTCTCGCTTGCCGATGCCGTTCAGTCGGCACACCGGGAAGGCCAGGAGTTCGGCGAGTCGGTCGCGCGTGACGCGCCCGCGCTCTGGCTGGAGGCGGTGCTGGCAAGGAAGCCGCGGATGCCGTCCGACCTGGAGGCAAGGCTGCTCCAGGGGTCGGCGCTGCCGATCGACTTCCTATTGCACGACGAGGTGCGGCACGCGCTGCGCCGCGGGTTCTGGGACGCCCTGGAGCGTGCCCGCCGCTGATCTCATAAATCGCGTGCGCAACCTCCGTTGCGGACACCACATCCAGGCGAATGGGAAAGGGCCACTGGGGTACCGTGACAAGAGTGGCTGACGTCGGTGATTTCGACGAAATCGAGTTTGAGGCAGCACGGACAGGCAATCACGTGCGGGCCGCAGTACGCATGAGCGAGCTCGCCCGCGGGGTGGAGCCTGGCATGCGCGCCGAGTCTCACCTGCGGGTCGGCGAGCAGTGGATGATGGCCGACGAGCCGCAGCAGGCGGCGGACGAGTTCACCGCGGCGATCGAAGACGGCGGATCCACGTTCGGCAATCCCAGTGTCTACCTCGCCAGGGCGCTGTTCGCGCTGGGCCGCGACCAGGAGGCGGAGCAGTTGCTCGCCGTACTGGCCGCCAAGCGCGAGTCGACCACTCCTCGCACGTGTGACCTAGTCGCCGAGCTGCTGACCGAGCAAGGCGACCTGCGGCGCGCGCTCGAGTGGGCGACGGCGGGCGTCGAGCATTGCGTCGCGCGAGCCGACGACAACGAGCTCCAGCTCCTGCTTCGCCTGCGCTACCGCATCCGGGTCGATCTCGGCCTCGACGAGGACGACTACGACCGCATGCTGGACGCCACCCACCGCCAGGGCTGACCGGGCCCAGACCCGCAGAAACGGTTTGTCCCTGGTTTCTGCTGCCAGAGCGACGAACGGTAAGCCTTCAAACGGCCGACGTCCCTTCCGCCGACTCACTATCGAGGGAACCATACGGCTGTGAGATGGACGCGCCTGTGATCTGTCAGCAGATCCGCGAGACGTTCACCTACCCGCTGATGCTGCGCCTGCTTGCGTGCAAGGGCTTTTCCCGCGAGGCACTCCTCCCCTTTCAGGTCCGCAACGCTGTCGCTTGACACTGTAATAATGACAGTGTTATTAATCGGGTGATGGATGAGTCGTGGACGATCGCGGAGCTGACGGAGCTCGCTGCCGAGGCCCTGGGTACCCCAAGGGCCCTAGGCGCGGACACGTCGGCTGCAACAAGCGGGCCGGCTGGCGGGCTGGACGACGGCTCGCGCGCCGGACCGCTGCGCACCAACGGCCGGGTCCGTGACGTGCCAAACGAGCGCCTGATCCGCTGGTACGGCACTGTCGGCCTCGTCGATCCGCCGCTGAGCCGCCGGGGCCGCGTCGCCAGGTACGGGCGGCGGCACTTGCTCCAGCTCGTCGCGGTCAAGCGCCGTCAGGCAGAGGGGAAGTCGCTTGCGGAGATCCAGGTGGAACTGGCCGGCGTCACCGACGAGACCCTGGCGGCGGTCGCCCGGGTCCCGGCCCTGAGGCCCGCGCCGGCACAGGAAGGCGGCCCCTGGCCGGTCACCGGCGCTGGCGCTCTAGCCGCCGGGTCCCCAGCTGCCGTCCCGAGCCGGTTCTGGGCACGCCAGCCAGTCGCCGAGGCGCCATCAACTGGCACGGACGAGGACGGCACGGACGTTCCCCCGGCCTCGCTCGTGTACGGAATCCGGCTCGCGCCCGGCTTGACGCTCCTGCTTGACGGCCCTGACCGGGAGCCTGGCCCGGAGGATGTGACCCGAATCGTGAACGCCGCGCGGCCGCTGCTCGAGGAGCTGGTGAGCCGAGGTCTGGCTGCCTCCGCCTCACGTCATGCAACCGAACTAGACAATCCCCAGGATGGGAGCGGGACATGAGCACTGACATCACGCCGATGGAGACCGACCCCGCCGCCGAGCCAGACGGCGGCCTCGGTGCACTCACCACCAGCCGGGGTAACTTGCCCCTGGAAACGGTCGACGTGCAGGTCGCCATTACCGGCCTGTCTGCCAGCGTTGATGTGACGCAGGGCTTCCGTAACCCGTTCGACGTCTCGCTGGAGGCGACCTACATCTTCCCGCTGCCTGACCGGGCGGCGGTCACCGCGATGCGGATGGAGGCCGCCGGGCATGTCGTGGAGGGGCTGCTGAAGGAGCGTGCCCAGGCCCGGGCGGACTATGACCAGGCGATCGCGCAGGGACAGCAGGTCGCGATCGCCGAAGAGGACCGGCCGGACGTGTTCACGATGCGAGTCGGCAACATCGCCCCCGGCGAGCAGGTCACGGTCCGCCTCACGCTCGCGCAGCCACTGCCGTACCAGGACGGCGAGGCAATGTTCCGGTTCCCCCTAGTAGTCGCGCCACGGTACATCCCAGGCCGTCCGCTCGACGGCATGGCGGCCGGCAGCGGGGTGGCCACCGATACCGACGCCGTCCCTGACGCCTCCAGGATCAGCCCTCCGGTGCTGCTGCCCGGATTCCCCAACCCGGTCCGGCTCACACTGAGCGCCGATATCAACCCGGCCGGACTGCCGCTGGCGGGCATCCGGTGCAGCCTGCACGCCACCGCGGAGGAGGCGGCCGCGGACGGCCGCACCATCGTCAGGCTCCGGGCGGCCGAGCGGCTGGACAGGGACTTCATCTTGCGGCTGGCGGTTGCCCGCCACGACCAGATCGCAAGTTCGCTGGTCCTCACCACCGATCCGGGTGAGGGGCCCGCGCAGGGTACGTTCAGCCTCACGCTCGTGCCTCCAGACGGCCCTGGCCGCCCGCGGCCGCGTGATGTCGTGCTGGTGCTGGACCGGTCCGGCAGCATGCACGGGTGGAAGATAGTCGCGGCCCGCCGCGCCGTCGCCCGGATCGTGGACACGCTCACCGACGCGGACCGGTTCGCGGTGCTGTGCTTCGACAATTCGGTCGAGCGAGTCCCGGACGCTTCGCCGGGGCTGGCCTGGGCAACAGACCGCAACCGGTTCCGCGCCATCGAGCAACTCGCCCGGACGGAGGCCCAAGGCGGCACCGAGATGCTCAAGCCGCTCGTGTACGCCCGCCGGCTGCTCACCGACGCGGCCGCGCCGGAGATCACCGGGGGCCAGGTCACGGCCGCTCGTGATCGCGTGCTGGTCCTCGTCACCGACGGCCAGGTCGGCAACGAGGACCAGATCCTGAACACGGTCGGCCGGTCGATGGGCCGGGTCCGGATCCATGTCATCGGCATTGACCAGGCAGTCAACGCCGGATTCCTTGGCCGGCTCGCCGACGCCGGGCGCGGTCGCTGCGAGCTGGTGGAATCAGAGGACCAGCTCGATCAGGCCGCCGCCAGCATCCACCGCCGGATCGGCGCCCCGCTGGTGACCGCGCTAGCACTGGCCGGGAACGGCCTGCAGATCGAGGCAGGCACTGTGGCCCCGAGCCGGCTGCCGGACCTGTTCCCCGGGGTTCCGGTGACGATGTCAGGCCGGTGGCGCGGCCAGCCGGGCGGAACTATCACCGTCCGCGGCGCGACGGCCGACGCCGCGGCGTTCGAGGCTGTGGTGGCCGCGATCACCGGCGGCACCCCAGCGAGCACCGCGAACTGGGCGCGTGCCCACCTGCGGGACCTCGAGGACCGCTACGCGAGCCTGCCCGGGCACGACACCGGTGAGTTGGCCCGCCTAGAGCGGCAAATCACGGATGTCTCGCTGCGCTACGGCGTGCTCTGCCGGTTCACCGCGTTCATCGCGGTGGATTCGCGCGTGATCACGGACGGGGGAGTACCGCACCGGGTCACCCAGCCCGTCGAGCTTCCCGCCGGGTGGGATCTGGCTGGCCGCGACCCCGCGTTCGCCGTCCCTCGCGGCGGCCCGGGCCCCGCAGGCCGCCGCGCCCC
>NZ_JBARCR010001170.1:0-1747 GCF_049794275.1 Trebonia sp. | reverse complement strand
GCGCCACCGCGTACCCGCAGCCGCAGAAGGCGCAGACTCTGGCCAGCCCGTACCGGTCCGCCAGCCGGCCGCGCAGCGGGCCCGTCACGGCCTGCCCGAGCGTGTAGCCGGCCACGACGAGGCCGGCGGTGGTCATCGAGGCATGGGTCGCCGCCACCAGCAGCAGCGTGATGGCGACCATGCCCTGTGGCAGCCGGGCGCAGACGTCCGCCACCGCCAGCCCGCGCAGCGCGGGCTCACCGAGCAGCCGCCGATACGGCCCTGCGGCTTCGGAAATCACGCTCACCGCGTCAGCGGCACGCTAACTGCCTGGGGTGGGGTCGGGGACGGCCGGGCAGGTGGCGTTGACCAGGCCGGGGGCGTTCGGCACCGCGCCGGTGGCCAGGTAGTTGTCCAGGTAGTCCTGCACGCAGGTGTCGGGCGGGACCTCCTGCGACTGGCCGTGGTTCCCGCTGCCCTCGACGACCACCATCCGCGCGCTCGGCAGCAGCTTGTGCGCGTCCTGCGCGCCCGGGTACGGGGTGGCCGCGTCCAGCGTGCCCTGCAGCATGAGGATGGGCGGCAGCCCCTGCCCCTTGATCTGCAGCGGCTGCGCCGGGCCCTTGACCGGCCAGAACGCGCACGGCGCGTTCAGCCAGGCGTTGTCCCAGGCCATGAACGGCGCGGTCTGGTACACCCGGGTGGTGTCCGCCTGCCACTTGGCCCAGTTCCGCGGCCAGTTCACGTCCGCGCACTGCACGGCGTCGTACACGGCCTGCTGCGGCTCGTTTTCCTGCTGCGTGGCGTAGTTCTCCCAGACGGTGACCAGCCCGGCCGCCGTGCCGCCGGTCAGGTACTGCGACAGCGCCTCCGCCAGGCTGGGCCACGTCGTGTTCAGGTAGGCGCCGATGATGAACGTGTCGTCGTATTCGTCCGGGCCGATCGGCTGCCCGCCGGGCCCGGTGACCGGATTGGCCGCCAGCTGATTACGCGCCCGGTAGAAGGCGCTGCGCACCTCGGCGGCCGTGCTGCCCAGGTTGTAGACGCTGTCGTATTTCGCGATCCACGCGTAGAACGCGTCGAGCCGGGCCTGGAAGGCGTAGTCCTGGGCGATGTTGTCCTGGTACCAGACACCGGTCGGGTCCACCGTGCTGTCGAGCACCATCCTGCGGACCCGGCTGGGGAACAGCGTGCCGTACACCTGGCCCAGGTAGGTGCCCCAGGAGAACCCGTAGTAGGTGATCTTCTGCACGCCGAACGCCTGGCGTATCAGGTCCATGTCGCGGGCCATGTTCACGCTGGTCTCGTAGGGCAGCAGCCAGCCGAACCGCTGCTCGCAGTCCGCCGCGTAGGTCTTCGCCTTGTTGATGAGCACCTGCTCCGCCGCCGCGTTCGCCGGGATGTAGTCCGGCTGGCTGCCGGAGAAGTAGCCGGGATCGCAGCTCAGCGCCGGCACCGATCCGCCGACCCCGCGTGGGTCGAAGCCGACGATGTCGTAGTCCGCGGCCACCTGCGGACTGAGGCTGGTGGCGGTGGCGCCGGCCAGCCACCGGCCTGGCGCGCCGGGGCCGCCGGGGTTGACGAGCATCACGCCCTGCTGCTGGCTCTTCGGCGCCGTCGCGGGGACCATGGAAAGCGCGATCGTGATCTTGCGGCCGCCGGGGTCCGCGTAGTTCAGCGGGACCTGGAGCGAGGCGCACTCCATCCCGGCGAGCTGGCTCCCGCAGGCGGACCAGCGCAGCGCGCTGCCCGCGGTTCCCGACGGGAC
>NZ_JBARCR010001169.1:0-4673 GCF_049794275.1 Trebonia sp. | reverse complement strand
GGCGCCTGGGGGTTCCCGCGCGGCGGGATGGGCGCGGTCGCCGCCGCCATCGCCGCCTCGGCCCGCGGGTTCGGCGCGACGGTCAGGACGGATGCCGAGGTGGGGCGGATCCGGGTGCGTGACGGCGCGGTCGCCGGGGTGACGCTGGCCAGCGGCGAGGAGATCGACGCTTCCTGCGTCGTCACCACCGCGCATCCCGCGATCTCGTTCCTGCGGCTGCTCGACCGGGCGGAGCTGCCTGCGGGTTTCGCGGCGGACATCGAGCACTGGCAGACGCGCAGCGGCACGGTCAAGATCAACCTCGCGCTGGACAGGCTGCCGGTGTTCACCGCGCACCCGTCGGTCGACCCGGCCGTGCACGGCGGCACGATCGTGCTGTCGGAGTCGCTCGACGACGTGGAGAACGCGTTCCAGGAGGCCGTGGGCGGGAAGCCGGCGACGCTGCCGTTCGCGGACATCTGCATCCCGTCGGTGTTCGACGACTCGCTGGCGCCCTCGGGCAAGCACGTGATGTCGATGTTCACCCAGTGGGTGCCGGACACGTATGCGGACACGCCCGACGAGGCCGCGCTGGCCGATTACGCGGACCGGGTCATCGCGCGGGTGGAGGCGGTCGCGCCCGGGTTCACCGACTCGGTGCTGCACCGGCAGGTCATCGGGCCGCACGAGATGCAGGAGGAGTACGGCCTGGTCGGCGGCAACATCTTCCACGGCGAGCTGTCGCTCGGGCAGCTGTTCCACGGCCGGCCCGCGGCCGGCTACGCGGACCTGCGCACACCGGTGCGCTGGCTGTACCAGGCGGGGTCGGGGACGCACGGCGGCGGCGGGGTCACCGGGATCCCCGGGCGCAATGTGGTGCGGCAGATTCTCGCCGACCAGCGCGCCGAGCGCTGGCGCCGCCGCCTGCGGCGCGGTTCCAGCGCCTAGCGCCTGGACGCGCGGAATCAGCGCGACGGGCGCCCGGTTGGCCGTAGACGTGGCGATCATCGGACTGATAGGAAGCGGCCGCATCGGGAGCACCGTGGCGAGGCTGGCGATTCACGGCGCGGACGAAGCGCTGCTGAGCAACTCGCGAGGACCGGAGACACTGCGCGACGTGGTCGCGAGCCTGGGGTCGCCCGGGGCCCGCGCGGTGACCAGCGAGGAGGCCGCGATGCTTGGCGACCTCGTCGTGGTGGCGGTCCCCGTCAAGGCCTACCCGCTGCTGCCGGCCGCGGCGCTGGCCGGCAAGCTCGTCCTGGATGCCGGCAACTACCACCCGCCGCTCGACGGCCAGCTGCCTGAGCTCGACGACAAGTCGCTCACCAGCAGCGAATACCTGCGACGGCTACTGCCTGACGCTGAGGTCGTGAAGGTGTTCAACAACATCTTCTTCAAGCACCTGCTGAACCTCTCGCGCCCGCCGGGCGCGGTCGACCGCTCCACCCTCCCGATCGCCGGCGACAGCGCCGCCGGGAAGCGAGCGGTCACCGGGTTCCTCGAATCGATCGGGTACGACGCGCTCGACTACGGGCCGCTCGCCGAGAGCTGGCGGCAGGAGCCAGGGCAGCCGGTGTACGGCACGCCGTACGGCTCGGTCGACGACGAGCGGGGCACGCCCGCCGGCAGCGGCGTCATCCGGGCGGCTGTTGCGGCCGCCGCCAGGTAGCGTTGGGGCGTGAGCATCTATGACATTCCGGTCAGCACCCTGGCCGGCGAGGAGTCCTCGCTCGGCGCTTTCGCGGGCACGACGCTGCTCGTGGTGAACGTCGCATCCAAGTGCGGGCTGACCCCGCAGTACACCGCCCTCGAGGCACTGCACGAGCGGCTGGCTGACCGCGGCTTTTCCGTCGTCGGCTTCCCGTGCAACCAGTTCGGCGGACAGGAACCGGGGAGCGCTGATGAGATCGCCGAGTTCTGTTCGGCGACGTACGGCGTGACGTTCCCGATGTTCGAGAAGATCGAGGTCAACGGCCCCGGCCGGCACCCGGTCTACACCGAGCTGACGGCGGTCCCCGACGCCAGCGGCGAGGCGGGCGACATTCAGTGGAACTTCGAGAAGTTCCTGGTGCGCCCGGACGGCAGCGTGGCGGCGCGGTTCCGGCCGATGACGACGCCCGACGACCCCGAGGTGCTCAGCGCGATCGAGGCTGCCCTGCCGGCCCCCGCCTAACCCGGGGTAGCGCCGCTCCCCGCGAACGGCCCCCCTCAGCGCCCCGGGCGGCGGTTGCCTCACTGCCAGCATCGCGTGCCGCGGCGGGCGGGACATCACGGTACACACCACCAGATTTGGGCCGAGCGCACATTGCCGTGCCCGCGCCAGCGGTCTAACGTCCCCGGCATGACGACGTTTGTTCTGGTGCACGGAGCATGGGGCGGCTCATACGGTTTCCGCGCCGTGCGCGGGCCGCTGCGCGCCGCGGGGCACGACGTGTTCACGCCGAGCCTGACCGGGATCGGCGAGCGCGTGCACCTGGCCAGCCCGCAGGTCAACCTGACCACGCACGTCACCGACGTGGTCAACACGGTGCTGTACGAGGACCTGAGCGACATCGTGCTGCTCGGCTACTCCTACGGCGGCATGGTCGTCACCGGCTCGCTGGAGTACGTCGCGGACCGGGTCGCCCACCTCGTCTACCTGGACGCGTTCCTGCCCGCCGACGGCCAGTCCCTCAACGATCTCACCGGCGCCGGTTACGGCACGAGCGGCATCGGGCTGGGAGGCGAATGGCTGGTGCCCCCGATGGCCCGCAATTTCGACGACGCGGCGGAAGCGGACTGGCACTTCGCCCGCCGCTCCCCGCACCCCGTCGGCTGCTTCACCCAGCCGGTCCGGCTGCGCCAGCCGCTCGAGGAGTACCCGTTCACACGCACGTATATCAAGGCCACCGCCGACGCCCGCACGCCTGAAGATGACCGCAGGCACCCGTTCTGGCAGGCCGCCGACCGCACCAAGACGGACCCGGCGTGGCGCTACCGGGAAATCGACACCGACCACTTGATCCCGGTCAAGCGCCCGGCGGAGCTCGCGGAACTGTTGCTGGAGCTCACCTAGCGGGCTCGCGCCCGTCCCGAGACATGTGGCCTGGTGAGGAGGCCGGGCCCGTTCAGGATCAAAAATGTCGGACCCCCGGCGTAGGGTGGCACTTATGCCGGTGACAGCAACCCAAGCAGACCTCGAGATCTACCGCCGCGAGCTGACCGGATACTGCTACCGGATGCTCGGCTCGGCGTTCGAAGCCGACGACGCCGTCCAGGAGACGATGCTGCGCGCGTGGAAGAACGCCGACAGCTTCGAGGGGCGGTCCAGCCTGCGATCCTGGCTGTACAAGATCGCCACCAACGTATGCCTCGACGCGCTGCGCGGCGAGAAGCGGCGCGCGCTGCCGATGGACCTCGGGCCTTCGTCGCCGCCGCTGGAGTCGCTGCTGCGCCCCTGGCCGGCCGAGGACGTCTGGGTCACGCCGATCCCTGAGGTCACTGTCATGCCCGAGCACGGCGACCCGGCGGAGATCGCCGCGCTGCGCGACTCGGTGCGGCTGGCGTTCGTGACCGCGCTGCAGCACCTGCCCGCCAGGCAGCGCGCCGCGCTGATCCTGTGCGAGGTGCTCAAGCTGCCCGCGACCGAGGCCGCCCAGGTCCTCGACAGCTCCGTTGCCTCGGTCAACAGCGCGCTGCAGCGGGCCCGTGCCACCCTCGCCGAGCTGCCCGACCACCAGCGCCCTTCCGAGGTCGAGCCGGAGAACGCCGAACTGCTCGAGCGCTACGTCGACGCCTTCCAGCGCTATGACATGAAGGCGCTGCTCGCGCTCATCCACGAGGACGCGGTGATGACGATGCCGCCGTTCGAGCTGTGGCTGCAGGGGAACATCGACATCACGGCCTGGATGGTCCAGCCGACGGCGAGCACGTGCGCCGGTTCCGTGCTGGTGCCGGTGCGGGCGAACGGTGTGCAGGCGTTCGGCCAGTACAAGCCCGACCGGGCCGGCGGCTACCAGCCGTGGGGACTGCAGGTGCACGAGGCGACGGACGGGAAGTTCAGCCGGTTCACCTGGTTTCTCGATACGGGTGCGCTGTTCCCGCTGTTCGGGCTGCCTCCGCACCTCGACGAAAAGCCTTAGCCGCAGCGGCAGCGGCTGACTCCACGGCGGCCGGTTCTCCGCGTTCCGGCGGGGCTGCGGGGCTGAATGCGACGGTTGTCACATCTCGGACGTGACGACATGGCCAACGGGCGGCCTTAGCGTGATTGTGTGCCATTCCTCCAAGCCCTCGCCATCTTCGCGGCCGGGCTGGCGGCGGGCACGATCAACACCGTCGTCGGCTCCGGCACGCTGATCACCTTCCCGACGCTGCTCGCCTTCGGGTATCCCCCGGTGCTCGCGAACGTGAGCAACAACGTGGGCCTGGTGCCCGGCGTGGCCAGCGGCGTGCACGGCTACCGCGCCGAACTGGAGGGCCAGCGGCGGCGGATCATCAGGCTCGGCTCGGCGTCGGCGTGCGGCGGCCTGGTCGGCGCGATCCTGCTGCTCGTGCTGCCGGCGGAGGCGTTCAAGGCGATCGTCCCCGCGCTGATCGGCGTGGCGGTGGTGATGGTGCTCATCCAGCCCCGGCTGGCGCGGTGGATGGCCCGGCGGCAAGTCGACAGGTTGGCCGCCGCCCCGGGTGGCGGTGACGGCACCGGCGCGGTGCAGCTG
>NZ_JBARCR010001168.1:0-4921 GCF_049794275.1 Trebonia sp. | reverse complement strand
GCGCTGCTCGGGGCGGGCGTGCTCGCGATCGGCTACCTGTGGGAGCCGGGGCGCCCGTCGCCGCTGGAATGGTACGTGCTGGCCACCGCGGTCGCGACGGCAGCGGCCGTCCTTGGCTACTCGGCGTTCTTCTACCACTACCCAGCCTTCGCCGCGCCTTGGCTCGCGCTGTCCTTCGGGTGCGCGGCCGGCGCGATGGCCAGCGGATTCCGTGCCCGGCCGCAGGTGCGGCGGGCCCTCATCGGCTGCTGCGCGGTGGTGGTGCTCGCCGTGGCGGCGTTCCAGGTGAGCGAGCTCCGCGGGCTGCGCGCCACGAGCGTCTACCCCGACCGGGCGCTGATCCCGGCGGGATCCTGCGTGGTGAGCGACCAGATCTCGCTGGCGATCGCGGCCAACAGGTTCACCGCGGCTCGGCCCGGCTGCCCTGACGTGCTCGACGGGCTCGCGCAGACGCTGGTGCTCAGCAACGGCGTCAGCGTCCAGGGCGGCGCGGCCTCTCATCCGGCCGTCGTCGCCGCGTGGCAGTCCATCCTGTCCCGCGCGGATTACGTGTGGCTGTCCCCGAGCAACGCCCGCCGCATCCCGTGGACGCCCGAGCTGACCTCCTGGTTCGCGGCCAACTTCCAGCCGCTACAAGTCCACGGGCAGGCGAGGCGCCTGGGTCAGGTCTACGAGCGCGTCCAGAGCTAACCACTGGAAGGAGTCACCTGTATGAGCGCGACGGATGATCAAGGCAAGGACACGCGGACGGCGGTGCTCGGCACCGGCATCATGGGTTCGGCGATGGCCCGCAACCTGCTCAGGGCAGGGCTCAGGACGACGGTATGGGACCGGTCCGTTTCGGCCACCGCGCCGCTCGCCGAGGCGGGCGCCGAGGTCGCCGGGACGCCTGCCGACGCGGTGCGCGATGCCCGGGTAGTCATCACCATGCTGCCGACCCCGGACGTCGTCACCTCGGTGATCTTCGATGAGGATGTGGCCGGGGCGTTCGCCCGGGGGGCGGCGTGGGCGCAGATGGGCACGATCGGTGAGGCGGCCAGCGCCGATATCGCGAGCCGGCTCGGCAGTCTCCGGCCCGACGTGCTCTTCGTTGACGCGCCGGTGTCCGGCAGCAAGGGGCCCGCCGAGCAGGGGCAGCTTCTCATCCTCGCCTCAGGCCCGGCGGCCGCGGAGGAGGTGACGAGACCGGTGTTCGCGGCGATCGGCCGCAAGACCCTGTGGCTCGGCGGCGAGGCCGGCCAGGGCAGCCGGATGAAGATCGTCGTCAACGCCTACATGTCCATCCTCATCGAGGGTGTCGCCGAAGCGCTGGAACTGGCCGCCCAGCTGGGCGTCGACGCCGCCAAGCTGGCCGAGGCGATCGAGGGCGGGCCGCTCGACGCGCCCATCGCGGACGCGAAGCTGCACAAGATGGAGCGCGGCGACTACGCGCCCGAATTCCCGCTCGAGTGGGCCCTGAAGGACGTGGACCTGGCGATAGCCGAAGCGCCGGGCGCCACGCTGCCGCTGCTAGCCGCCCTGTCGCGGCAGTGGCGCGCCACCGTCGACGCCGGACACGGCCGCGAAGACGTGAGCGTCGCCAGGCTGGGCCTGGCGAACGTCAACCGCGGCGGCGCCGGGTCATAGCACGTGGTCAAGGACGATGTCGGCGACCTGCGCGACGGGCACCATGGTGACCACTTCGAGCGTGGCTGAGGCCCTAAGCAGCGGCTCGACTGTCCGCTGGTACCGGAGTGTCTCGGCGAGCTCGGCGGGATCCTTCCCGTAGGGGTTAGTGGTGCGGGCGGCCAGCCGCTCGGCCAGGACCTCGGGTGGCGCGCTGAGCAGCACGATGTGGTCGAAACGGGGATAGAAGAGGACCTGGTTGCGGGTCGTGCCCTGGACGAACAGCACGCCAGGGAGCTCATCGGGAGCGCTGGACAGCAGCGCGCCGATCCGGTCCTCGCGCCACAGGCTCTCGCCGTCGATCACCTGGAAATAGCCGCCGTAGTCGGTGTCGACGGTCCGGTACCCGCGGGCGGCGAGCTCGTCAAGCAGCGAGCTCTTGCCTGTCCCGGACATCCCGGTGATCAGCACCCGCTTCACGTTCCGGCTCTTCCTGGCTGGCCTCTGAGCGCGTCACTCCGCCTAGCCGAACGTGGTCGATGGCCCATTGTCCACCAAAGAGTGTGGTCGATGGCCCATCGACCACGTTCGGGGAGGGGGTAGGGCCGGGGAGGGGGTAGGCCGGGCGCGCGGGTTACTCGCGGGCGCGGCGCTGGACGAATTCGAAGCCGAAGCGGCCTTTGACGCAGAGGTGGCCGTGGGTGACGTCGTGGTCCATCGGGGAGGTCACCTTGATGATCGTGTTGTCCTGGACGTGCAGCTCCAGGTTGCAGCCGACGCCGCAGTAGGGGCAGATCGTGGTGGTGACGGTCTGCGCGGACTCGTCCCAGGTGCCCTCGAGGCGCATGTTGTACTCCGACGCGGGCATCAGCGCCCCGGTCGGGCAGACGCCGATGCAGTTGCCGCAGTACACGCAGGCCGAGCCGGGCAGTGTCACGTCGTATTCGGTGGAGATGCGGGCGTCGAAGCCGCGGCCGGCCACCGCGATGGCGAACGTGTTCTGCGCGTCCTCTCCGCATGCCTCCACGCACTTGTAGCAGAGGATGCAGCGCGAGTAGTCGCGGACGTAGCTGTCGTTGTCGTACTTCACCGGCTGCCGCACCGTGGCGGCCGAGTCGCCGGAAACGACCGCGTGGTGCTCCCCCGGCCGTGTCGCATCCCGCTCCCCCGCCTCGTGGTCCGCCGCGGGCGTGCCGTACCGGGACGGGTCCACCGCGTAATCGGCGACCCAGCGCTGCACGTCGGCCGAGGCCAGCGAGATGTCCGCCGACGAGGCGAGGAACTCCAGGACCATCTTCCTGCTGGTCTTGACCCGGTCGGAGTCGGTGTGCACCTTCATGCCCGGCTCAGCCTTACGGGAGCAGGCGGGCACCAGCGTCCTGGAGCCCTCCACTTCGACCACGCAGACCCGGCACACGTTCACCGGCGTCAGGTTCTCCAGGTAGCACAGCGTGGGCGTGTCGATGCCCTCGGCGCGGCACGCCTCAAGGAGCGTCGCGCCCTCGGGCACGCGCACGGCCTTGCCGTCGATCTCGACGTCGACCAGGCGCTTGGGCGTCTCAAGGAACACAGCAGTCAAGGTCAGCTCCCAATCAGGCCCAGTTTGACGGCGGACTGAACGGCGGAAATCGCGGTCTGGCCGAGCCCGCAGATCGAGGCGTCGCGCGCGACCGAGCCGATGTCGTCAAGCAAGGCGAGCTCGGTAGCCATGCTCCCGCGCGGCGTGCCGGACGCCAGCCGGGCCAGCAGTTCCTCCTGGCGGACAGTGCCGACCCGGCACGGCACGCACTGCCCGCAGGACTCGTCGCGAAAGAACTGGGTGATCCGGCGCAGCAGCGCGACCACGTCCACGGTGTCGTCCAGCACGAGCACGACGCCGGAGCCGAGCGTGGTGCCGGCCGCCCGGACCGCTTCGAACGTCAGCGGCATATCGAGGGCGGATGGCCCGACGAAGCTGCCGGCCGCGCCGCCGAGCAGCACCGCCTGGAGCGGCCGCCCGCCGCGCACGCCGCCGGCCGCGTCGATCACCTCGCCCAGCGTGACGCCGAAGTCGTACTCGTAAAGCCCGGGACGTTCCACGCACCCGGACAGGCAGAACAGCCGGGTGCCCGTCGAGTTCTCGGTTCCGACCGATGCGAACGAGGGCCCGCCGACGCGCAGGATCTCCAGCACCGACAGCAGCGTCTCCACGTTGTTGACCGCGGTCGGCTTGCCGAACAGGCCGGACTGCGCGGGGAACGGCGGCTTGTTCCGCGGCTCGGCGCGCTTGCCTTCCAGCGAGTTGATCAGCGCGGTCTCCTCGCCGGCGATGTAGGCGCCGGCGCCGCGCCTGACCTCGATGTCGAAGGCGAAGCCCTTGCCCATCACGTCGGGCCCGAGGAAGCCGAGAGCCCGCGCCTGCGCGACGGCATGACGCAAGCGGGCCTCGGCCAGCGGGTACTCGCCGCGGATGTAGATGAACCCGTGAGCCGCCTCGCACGCGTATCCCATCACGGTGAGCGCCTCGATCAGCGCGTACGGGTCGGACTCCATCAGCACCCGGTCCTTGAAGGTGCCCGGCTCCGACTCGTCGGCGTTGCAGATGACGTAATGCGGCTGGACCGGGTTGGCGGCGACCGCCTCCCACTTGATCGCGGTCGGGAACGCGGCGCCGCCGCGGCCGAGCAGCTTGGCGTCCTTGACCTCGCGCAGCACGCCCTGCGGTCCGAGGCCCACGGCGCGGCGGAGCATCTCGTAGCCGCCGGCGGCCCGGTAGGAGCCCACCGAGGACGGGTCTACCTGGCCGACGCGGCGAAGCAACGAGACCGTTCCTGATGATGAAGACGAGACGTGGGGACGGCCCGCACCCTCGTCAGGGGCGGTCAGCGAACGCCAGATCTGGTCCGGGTCCGCCGGGGCGAGCCCGACGCGGGCCGGGTCGGCGCCGGCGCGCTGGATGAGCGCGGCCGAGCCACGGTCGCACTGGCCCAGGCACGGGCTGCGCTGCCAGGTGACCCCTGCGCCGTCGAAGGCAGCCTCGCTCCCCTCTTTGCCGAAGCGGCGGGTCATCCGCTCGCACAGCTCCTCCGCGCCGTTGACCTGGCAGGCGAGGTCGTCGCAGACGTGCACCACGGCGCCGGGCGACGGCGCGGTGCGGAACAGCGCATAGAACGAGGCGACGCCGTACGCCTCGGCCGGCGGGACGGTGAGCCGCTCGGCGATGTGGTCGATCGCGCCGGGGCTGATCCAGCCGATCCGCTCCTGCACCGCGTGCAGCACGGTGATCAGCAGGTGGCGGCGTGCGCGGGCGGCGCGGCCGCCGTAGGCGACGTGTCCG
>NZ_JBARCR010001167.1:0-3188 GCF_049794275.1 Trebonia sp. | reverse complement strand
CGTGAACAGGATGAGCTGTTTGAGCTGACCACCCCATTTCAGCAGCGCGAAATAGGGGCCGGAGTGCTCGAACGAGCGGGCCTCCTCGATCATCCCGAACTCGTTGGCCCGGTGTGCGTCTCGACCGGGATCCGGCCCGTCTCGTGCAGGATCACCATGAACAGCGCGGCGCTCGCCAGCAGGTGCGCCGGGCGAATGACCTGCCCGGCACTCGAGCGGACCGTGGCGGCCAGCGCGTACGGCAGGTCGGTGCCGGTCAGCAGCGCCACGGTGAACACGACGAATAGCACCACCGGCTCGGTGATCGCCGAGAACGTCTTAGCCCGGCTGGAGCCAAGCTGGGCATACGGGCTGCCGGTCTCGACCGCCGCGGTAGCGATGACGAAACTGGCCAGCGACAGCAGGAAACCGCCGCCGAGGATGTCGCCCATGTACCCGAGCGGCAGCCCGAACGTCGTCAAGACCGGGATCAGTAGCGGAATAGTCAGGTACGCCGCCACCGCGATCAGCGGCGCAGCCAGGAAGAACCAGCTCGCCCCTTCCGGCGCTAGCGCTTCCTTGCGCGCCAGCTTGGCCAGGTCGTAATACGGCTGCAGCACGCGCGGCCGCGACGGCCCTGCAGCCGCGCCTCGACCTTCGCGATGACGCCCATCAGACCCGGCGCCGCCAGCGCCACGGTGAGGACCTGCAGCAACTGGATGACCGGGATCGGGACGGCCGCACTCACCGTGCGGCCCTCTGATCATTGCCCGGCGGTCCCTGCGCCTCATCCACTGTGATGCCTCCTACCCGCTACCCGCGCAGCCCGAAAGCTACTTGTCAGGGGTAGAAGCCATCAGTGCGGCCGTCGCCGCACGGTTAAGGCGAGCCTCATCGCCAAGACATCATCTTGTCCCACACCTCGTCGGCTCGCAAGTTTCCGCAGACTGCTGCGCGGGAATCATGGCGACCGTTATCCGCGCGCTGAGATGCGGTTCCCGCCGACTGAAACCGTAGCAGCCGCTAGGTCGGGAACGTGTTCACGCCTCCCTGATCCACGGCGAAGGCAGCAGCCGCAATGCTGCGTGCCGCCTCGGCGTGTGACAACGTGGCCCACCCTTGACCGATCTCAGCCCGGGCTCGGGCCAGCTCCGCGTCTGGCCGACGACCAGGGATACCACCTGCCAGCGTCTCAGCGGCCCTCCCGAGAGCTTCCGTAGCCTGCCGTCCCGATTCAGCGGAGGCCGCAATCCAGTCCCGCTGAATCTGCCTGCGTTCCGCACGACTAGTAACAGGGTCTCGTAGTGCATCAGCAGGATCCACCATGACCGGCAGAATACGTCTCGTTCGCATCGAGGTAGTCGTGCTTGATGAACTGGGCCAAGCCGCGACCGTAGCTCGAGCGCCCCTGAGCCCACGTAATCCGGTAACGGATTGCCCCGGTGTTCACGGCCAGAAGAGAAGAGCCTGAATCATGCTGGACGGCATGCAGAAGGTCGACCCTTCGCTAGGTTTGGGCCGGTCATGGCTCGGCCTCGGGGTCATCCCGTCCAGGCTGAGCAGCCGGTTCGGGTCCGGGCTGCTGTCGTCCCGCGGCCGAGTCTGGCTCGTGCATGCCTGGTTCGGTCCTGCCAACAGTTGGCTTTCCCCCGGCAGCGGCCTGGCGTTGGGAAGGGTCCCCGGACTGGGACTCGCGGTCGATGGCCTCGGCGCCGCGGGGCCAGGCGGCGAGCTGTTCCCGCAGCTTGGTGACATCAGGCGGCCTGAGCCCTACCTCGGCAAATACCCGATCGTCCATCTGGTCCAGCCGCAGCCCCGCATCAGCGAAGTCCTGGCCGGTCAGACCCGGGTCCAGGCGGCGGGCAAAGCCGATCAGCTGCGCCGGGGTGTAACGCTCCAGCGCAGCAGCCACATCAGCGAAGTCCCGCGGCTCGACCCGGCTAGCCAGCGCGCACACCTTCCCGCCCACCACGTCTTCCAGGTCCAGCACCGGCCCGATATCCATCACCACCGGCTGGTGGTCCCGGCCGAAGTACGCCAGCTGCAGCATCATCTGCGCCCCACCGGGAGCGGTCACGACCCACTCGGCCAGCTCCTCCCCCATCCCCGGGAACAAGTCATCCAGCCCGGCCACCTGGTCCTGTCGCTCGGTCTCAAACCCTGCATGCCGCAGGGCGATCTCCACCGCCCCGGCGGCCCCCTCCACGCCATGCTCCTGATCGGTGAACAGGTCCACATCCTGCGTTGGCCGGGAGATAACCCCATAGGCCAGCAGCGCGTTTCCGCCGCCCAGCGCGAACCCGTGCTCCCGCGCCGCGGCCAGCGCCACCGCCGCCACCTGGCGGTGCAGATCACTGACCGGCATCAGGCCGCCCCGGCCGCAGCGGCACGCAGCTGCGGATGAAGCTCCTCCCACGCCTGCCGCACGCCCCGAGGCAGGTATAGCTCCGGCCACAACGCGATCAGCGTGTCCCGGTCCAGGTAGCCGGTCAGGTCTTCGGGGCGGCTGGCTTCCCGCAGCACGATCTGGTACAGCCAGCGGCGCAGGTACGGCACGTCTAGGTCGAAGACGGGACTGGGACCGCTCCAGTACAGCCGCAACGGCAGCTCCACCTGGCCCCGCGACTGCCCGCGCAGGCTTGTCAGGTCGGTCACCACAATCACGCGGCGCCCCGGCCGCGCCTGGTACCGGGTCCGCACCGCGACCGCACCCTCCGCGCTCATGCCTGAAGAATAGCCCGCGCCCACGAGGCGACACGTATTCCAACGCCCAGGGACACCTGAGGCCATCAGTTCAGGGCCACCCCGGCGACAAGGCTGACGTTCGAAGCAGGACCGGGCGCGACGCATAGGCGAACGAACTGGATCGGCCTGTCAGCAGGACCACGTGCGCCGATTGCACAGGCGGGCAGGACAGCATCGGCCGCAAGTCCCGAATCCGACGAGATATTTCACCGTGTAATTGCCGGCCATCAATGGCACGCGGTTGGATCGTGACAAGACCAGCCAATCCCTGCGGACAAGATGAGACGGAGGCGACCGTGGTAACAGATGGCACCGCGAAGCCGGCGTCCGATGCCGCTACCAGGCTCGACGCAACGGAAAGGCGACTGGTGGCCAGCATGCCGCTGCACGCGGTCACCTCCGTGCACGGCGAAGCCGGCCTACGCCAACGGCTGCTCATCGAGATCGCGCAGTTCCCTGCTGCA
>NZ_JBARCR010001166.1:0-3677 GCF_049794275.1 Trebonia sp. | reverse complement strand
GCGAGCAGCACGTGCTCACGGGTCTGCGGCATCGGGCCGTCGGTGGCGGCGACCACCAGGATCGCGCCGTCCATCTGCGCGGCACCGGTGATCATGTTCTTGATGTAGTCCGCGTGACCCGGGCAGTCGACGTGCGCGTAGTGCCGCTTCTCGGTCTGGTACTCGACGTGCGAGATCGAGATCGTGATCCCGCGCTCCTTCTCCTCCTTCGCGTTGTCGATCTGGTCGAACGCGTAGAAGGGGTTCACGTCGGGCATCTTGTCGTGCAGCACCTTGGTGATCGCCGCGGTCAGCGTCGTCTTGCCATGGTCGATGTGCCCGATGGTGCCGATGTTGACGTGCGGCTTAGTCCGCTGGAACTTTGCCTTCGCCACTTGTATCTCCTCGTTGCGATCCGCCCCACCGCAGTGGGTCTGGAGTGTTTCCTGGGTTCCTTATGCCTGCTGTGCGCCGCGCCCGTTACTCGCCGCGCGCCTTGGCGATGATCTCCTTGGCGATGCTCGGCGGCACCTCGGAGTAGGAGTCGAACTGCATGCTGTAGTTCGCCCTCCCTTGAGTCCTGCTGCGCAGGTCACCGACGTATCCGAACATCTCAGACAGCGGGACGAGAGCCTTGACCACGCGGGCCCCGGATCGTTCCTCCATGGCCTGAATCTGACCGCGCCGACTGTTCAGGTCGCCGATCACATCGCCCATGTAGACCTCGGGCGTGGTGACCTCGACGCTCATCATCGGCTCGAGCAGCACAGGGCCCGCCAGCGCGGCGGCCTTCTTGAAGGCCATCGAGCCGGCGATCTTGAAGGCGAGCTCCGAGGAGTCCACCTCGTGGTAGGCGCCGTCGGTCAGCGTCACCTTGACGTCGACCATCGGGAACCCGGCCAGCACGCCGAACTCGGCGGCTTCCTGGCAGCCGGCGTCCACCGACGGGATGTACTCCCGCGGGATACGTCCGCCGGTCACCTTGTTCTCGAACTCATAGCCGCCGCCGTCACCGCCGGTCGGCTCCAGGTTGATGATCACCCGGCCGAACTGGCCGGAACCACCGGTCTGCTTCTTGTGCGTGTACTCGACCTTCTGGGCCTTCTTGGTGACGGTCTCGCGGTAGGCGACCTGCGGGCGGCCGATGTTGGCCTCGACCCTGAACTCGCGCCGCATCCGGTCGACGAGCACCTCGAGGTGCAGTTCGCCCATGCCCGAGATGATCGTCTGCCCGGTCTCCTCGTCGGTCCTGACCTGGAAGGTCGGGTCCTCCTCGGCGAGCCGCTGGATGGCCGTGCCGAGCTTCTCCTGGTCGCTCTTGGTCTTCGGCTCGATCGCCACGTTGATCACGGGCGCAGGGAAGGTCATCGACTCCAGGATCACCGGGGCGTTCTGGGCGCTCAGCGTGTCGCCGGTGGTGGTGTCCTTCAGGCCCATCACCGCGACGATCTGCCCGGCGACCGCGGACGGGCGCTCCTCGCGCTTGTTCGCGTGCATCTGGTAGATCTTGCCGATCCGCTCCTTGCGGCCCTTGATCGAGTTCAGCACCTGGGTACCGGTCTCGAGGGTGCCCGAGTAGATGCGGATGTAGGTGAGCTTGCCGAGGTGCTGGTCCGCCATGATCTTGAAGGCCAGCGCGGAGAACGGCTCGTTCGGATCGGCGTGCCGCTCGACGACCTGCTCCTCGTTGCCCACCGCGTGGCCCTGGATGGACGGGATGTCCACCGGGCTCGGCAGGTACGCGATGATGGCGTCGAGCATGGGCTGCACGCCCTTGTTCTTGAAGGCCGTGCCGCACAGCACCGGGGTCACCGCGCTGGCGATCGTCGCCCGGCGGATCGCCGCCTCGAGCTGCTCCACCGAGGGCTCGCCGCCCTCGAGGTACATCTCCATCATCTCGTCGTCATTCTCGGCGATGGTCTCGAGCAGCCTGTCCCGCCACTCGCGAGCCGCGTCGAAGTGGTCCGCCGGGATGTCAACGACGTCATACGTGTCGCCCTTGCCCTCGGTCTGCCAGACCAGCGCGCGCATCCGGACGAGGTCGATCACGCCGCGGAAGTCCGACTCCACGCCCCACGGGAGCTGGACGACCAGCGGGGTCGCGCCGAGGCGGCTGGTGATCATCTCCACGCAGCGGTGGAACTCGGCGCCGACGCGGTCCATCTTGTTCACGAAGCAGATCCGCGGCACACCGTACTTGTCGGCCTGGCGCCAGACGGTCTCCGACTGCGGCTCCACGCCGGCCACGGCGTCGAACACGGCGACGGCGCCGTCGAGCACCCGCAGCGAGCGCTCGACTTCGACGGTGAAGTCGACGTGCCCGGGCGTGTCGATGATGTTGATGGTGTGATCACGCCAGGAGGTCGTGGTCGCGGCGGACGTGATCGTGATGCCGCGCTCCTGCTCCTGCTCCATCCAGTCCATGGTGGCCGCGCCCTCATGGACCTCACCAAGCTTGTAGTTGATGCCGGTGTAAAACAGGATGCGCTCGGTCGTCGTCGTCTTGCCCGCGTCGATATGCGCCATGATCCCGATGTTGCGGACCCTGGCGAGGTCTACTGCGGTCTGGGTGGCCACGTTAAGCGTCCTTAGTACTAGTTTTCTGGGTGTTACCAGCGGTAATGCGCGAAAGCCTTGTTGGACTCCGCCATCTTGTGCGTGTCCTCACGGCGCTTGACGCTGGCGCCAAGGCCGTTGCTGGCGTCGAGCAGCTCGTTCATCAGCCGCTCGGTCATCGTCTTCTCCCGGCGCTGCCGCGCGTACGTCACGATCCAGCGCAGGGCCAGCGTGGTGCTCCGCGAAGCGCGGACTTCCACGGGGACCTGGTAGGTGGCGCCGCCGACTCGCCGGCTGCGGACCTCAAGGGTCGGCTTGACGTTGTCCAGCGCGCGCTTGAGCGTGACTACCGGGTCGTTGCCGTTCTTCTCGCGGCAGCCCTCAAGGGCGCCGTAGACGGTGCGCTCGGCGAGCGAGCGCTTGCCGTCCTTGAGCACCTTGTTGGCGAGCGCGGTAACGAGCGGCGAGCCGTACACCGGGTCGGTGACAAGCTGCCGCTTCGACGCGGGACCCTTGCGCGGCATGTCAGCTCTTCTCCTTCTTCGCGCCGTAACGGCTGCGGGCCTGCTTGCGGTTGCGGACGCCCTGGGTGTCCAGCGAACCGCGGATGATCTTGTAACGGACGCCGGGCAGATCGCGGACACGGCCACCGCGCACCAGCACGATGGAGTGCTCCTGCAGGTTGTGCCCGACTCCCGGGATGTAGGCGGTGACCTCGATCTGGCTCGTCAGCCGGACGCGGGCGACCTTGCGCAGCGCGGAATTCGGCTTCTTGGGCGTGGTCGTGTAGACACGCGTGCACACGCCACGGCGCTGCGGGCTCTGCTTGAGCGCCGGCGTCTTGTTCTTCGACACCTTGTCCTGCCGGCCCTTGCGGACTAGCTGCTGGATCGTGGGCAACCGAGTCTCCGTCTTCCCGTCGTGTTCCTACTGTCAAGCTCGCGGACCCGCCACCGGCTCGCCCGCTATCGGGGCATCCAGTGGCGAGTCAGAAAATCGCCGGTTTCCCGTCGTTTCCACCCGTTTGACCTGCGAGTTTCGGCTCTCCTCCGACCCCCGAGGTCGGGCGTGTCGCCCTGACCGGGAGTCGACGGCTCGGTATGAGCCGACTACTGGGAGAGAGGAAACCCACACTACCAGCC
>NZ_JBARCR010001165.1:0-2419 GCF_049794275.1 Trebonia sp. | reverse complement strand
GGCCGCGAACTGGGCGGACGCGATCGAGGCGGCGCGCCAGGCCGGCGCGGTGGGCCACCTGACGTTCGAGGTGCGGGCCGCGCAGGAACCGCCGTGGCACCCCGGCCGGTGCGCGGCGCTGTACGTGCACGCGGTCACCGCTGACGGCACCGGGCAGGAGCACAAGTGGCTGGCCGGGCACGCGGGCGAGCTGCACCCCCGGGTGATCGAGGCCTACGGCCTGCCGCCGCGGACCTGCGCGTTCGAGCTGGACTTCGCCGTGCTGGCCACCGCCGCGGCCGCGGTTGTCGTGCGCGGGCCTGCACTGTCCCCGTACCCGCCGGCCACTCAGGACGTGGCCCTCGTTGTCGCCGCGGAGGTGCCCGCCGCGGACGTCACCGCGGCCCTACTTGACGGCGCGGGCGACCTGCTTGAGGACGTGCGGCTGTTCGACGTGTACACGGGCGCCCAGCTCGGTGACGGCCGCAAGTCGCTGGCGTATACGCTGCGCTTCCGCGCGCCGGACCGCACGCTGACCGCCGCGGAGGTGACCGCCGCGCGAGATGCCGCGGTCGCCGAGGCCGGCCAGCGGACCGGCGCCGTGCCCCGGGCGTAGCGCTGGACCGGTCCAGGCCGCGAAGGTTACTTCGCCCAGCCAGTGGTGCCCATGCACCGCTCCTCTCGCTCACCGGCGGCGTGCTGTTTAGCCGTGGGTAACCAGGTAGCGACCGTGCGCTAGTCCGGTATTCCCTCTTGATGCTTGAATAGGCCAGCATCCCAGGTCAACCCATGAGAAAATCCTCAGAGGTAACACTTTGGTAACGGAGGTCCGGTCCGTGCACTGGCCTCGCGGCCTGCAAACGCTTGCAGAGCCGGGATTTCCGGGTCCGTGCGGGCTCGTCCGCACGTGGGCCGTGACGGCAATTCTGTCTGTCAGTAGTCGCGTTTTGACAGTGCGCACGTGACATCTGTGACAACCTGGGGTTAACGCCACACGTTGTGCTATCTGGCCTACTCAGCGTTAAGGGGAGGGTTCGATGCGTTTCGCGCGCAGCAGCACGCCCGGCCGCCTGCCCGGCCATGGCATGCCGCGCGTCCGCGACTGGCCCGTCTGGTCGCTGCCGCCCCGGGTGCGCGCGTTCGTCTTGCTCGTGATCTGCGCGGACCTGGCGTGCACCGGCGTGGCCGCGGCGGCGTTCCGGTTCTCCGCCGGCCAGCTCGCGCTGTTCGCCGCGCTGCTGGCCTGCGGCGCCGTCACGGTAGAGCTGACCAGGCGGGCCGGCGAGCCAGCCGGCGTCGTGAAAGACGTGTACGCGGTCTGGGAACTCCCCGTGGTGATCCTGCTCCCCGTGCTGTACGCGCTGATCATCCCGGCCATCCGGCTGGCGCTGACGCAGTGGCGGGTCAAGCGGGCGCCGCCGTACCGCCGGGTGTTCACCGCCGCGGCGATCGGCCTCGCCTACGGCAGCGCGTCGCTGGTCTTCCACGGGATCCTGCCCGCCGGCGGGGATCCGCGCGGCTACCTGTGGCGCCATCCCGCGATGTGGCTGGTGGCGGCCGGGGCCTGCGGCCTCACGCAGTGGGCGGTCAACCAGGGCCTGGTGCTGAGCGCGATCCGGCTGGCGGACCCGGCCACCAAGATCAAGGCCACGGTGCTCGGCCGGGAGGAACTGCACAACGACGCGACCGAGCTGTGCGCGGCCGTGCTGGTGGCGCTCGGCATGACCGTCAGCTACCTGACGCTGATCATCGCGCTGCCGCTCGCCACGCTGCTGCAGCGGTCGATCCGGCACCCGCAGCTGCTCAGCGAGGCCCGCGCGGACGCCAAGACCGGGCTGCTCAACGCCGCGACGTGGGAGCGCGAGGCGAGCGCGGAGGTCTCCCGCGCGGTCCGTACCGGGTCGCCGCTCGCCGTGGCGCTGCTCGACCTGGACAGGTTCAAGCAGATCAACGACACCTACGGCCACCTGCTCGGCGATGAGGTGCTGCGCCAGATCGCCGGCGCGATGACCGAGGTGCTGCGCGACTACGACCTGGCCGGCCGGTTCGGCGGTGAGGAGTTCGTGATGCTCTTGCCGCAGACCCGCGCGGTCGACGCCTTCAGGATCGCCGAACGGGTCCGCGCGCACATCGCGCGGCTGCCGATCTACGCGGACGGCACTCCCGGGTCCGAGCGGGTGGCGGTCACCGCGTCGATCGGCGTCGCGGCGCTCGACAACGGCTCCGGGCGCGAGCTGACCGAACTGCTCGCCGCCGCCGACGCCGCCCTCTACCGGGCCAAGGCGTCTGGCCGGGACCAGGTGCAGATGATCAGCACGAGCCGGGGCCTGAGCGCGGTCCGGCCGCCCGCGGACGAGATGCCTGCTACCGCCGCTTTCCTGCGGGGCGCGCAGCTGCCCGCCGAAGGCATCGAGCCGGACGGCGGTCAGCTGCCGGACGG